>NZ_CP059973.1:5153762-5456925 GCF_009193295.2 Bacteroides luhongzhouii
CTGGAAAACACTCTACATAACCATATCAGTGCGAACCCATCTTTAAAAGGAGGATTTGCCGACGTATATCTGTTCAATGAACTTTTCTACAGCTATTATTACCTGAATATCCATCAGCCACAACAGGCTTATGAACATCTCATAAAGTCTAAGGAATATCTGGACGAGAATACATATTTCATGTATAAGGTACTCTATTTCGACACATTTGCCAGATATTATCAGGCCACAGGAGCCTATCAGCAAGCATCAGATTATATCGATACAACCCTGACAATGTTGAAGAAAGACTTCCCCAGCGACTATGCCGAACAGCTACTCGAAAAGGCCAGAATATGGAAACAGGCAGGACAAAGCGAAAAAGCCATCCCTATGTATGAGCAGGCACTAGCCATCAAAGATTCGGCAGCTACTGAACTTGCCAACAATCAGATGGAACAGATACAGAGCAAATACAATATCGATAAAACGGAACTGGAACAAAAAAGGGAAAACAACAAAACCCAGCTCACTTATCTAATCTTTATATTCGTGATCCTGATTCTGCTTTTTATCTTTATGGCACGGCTCTTCATTGTACGAAAGGCACTAAAATACGCGGAAAACGAAATCCGGAAAACGACAGAAAACGTGCGAAAAACCAATGAAATAAAAAATCGCTTCTTGTCGAATATGAGTTATAACATCCGTACCCCGCTCAATAATGTAGTCGGCTTCTCACAGCTCATAGCCAGTGATCCTGACATAGACAAAGAAATAAGACAAGAATACTCGAACATCATCCACAAGAGTTCGGAGAAATTGATGAGACTTGTCAATGACGTTCTTGACTTATCCCGTCTGGAAGCTCAAATGATGAAGTTCCAGTTGCAGGACTATGACGCTATTGCAATATGCAAGGAGGCATGCTACATGGCGCAGATGAAAAATGAGAAAACAGGTATCAAAATTGAGTTTTCTACCGAGACGGATGCTCAAATCATCCATTCCGATATAGCGCGGCTGACACAAGCATTGCTTAGTGCACTGGTGTACCCGCAAGAACACCGGCAAGCACGAACCATCCGGTTCATATTAAGCCGGGAGGAAAATATGCTTTATTTCCGGATCAGCAATTCACCTTTGGCAGACCATGCATTCGTATCGCAGGAGACCATTATCCGGCATGATATCAACTTGTTATTATTAAAACATTTCGGAGGAAACTATCTCATTAACAATAAAACTCCCGAAGGTCCGGAAATAGTTTTCATCTACCCCATCGCTTCCGAATCGAAATAAAGCACTATCTTTGCAAAGTGTAAACTTAAACACTTAATTATGTACACCAACAAACAGATTTGGAGTGTCAGTTATCCGATACTACTAAGCTTGCTGGCACAAAATGTCATCAACGTCACCGACACAGCATTCCTCGGACACGTGAGCGAGGTAGCCCTTGGAGCATCGGCTATGGGCGGGTTATTTTATATCTGTGTATTCACCATCGCATTCGGATTCAGTACCGGTTCGCAGATTGTCATAGCACGACGCAATGGCGAAGGACGCTATTCGGATGTCGGTCCTGTCATGATTCAGGGAGTCATGTTCCTGTTCGTGATGGCACTGCTTCTATTTGGATTCACCAAGGCATTCGGTGGAAACATCATGCGTTTGCTAGTTTCTTCAGAATCCATCTACGAGGGAACAATGGAGTTTCTGGACTGGCGTATTTACGGATTCTTTTTCTCTTTTATCAATGTCATGTTCCGGGCATTGTACATCGGTATTACACGCACTAAAGTGCTAACCGTCAATGCCATTATTATGGCATTAATCAATGTCGTACTGGACTATGCATTAATCTTCGGAAAGTTCGGTTTGCCGGAAATGGGTATCAAAGGGGCTGCTATTGCTTCCGTATTGGCAGAAGCCTCCTCCATCCTCTTTTTCGTCATCTATACGTATGCCACGGTCGATTTGAAGAAATACGGTATGAACCGCCTGCGCACATTCGACCCTGCATTGCTGATGCGGATCCTCAGTATATCCTGCTTCACCATGTTACAATATTTCCTGTCGATGGCCACCTGGTTCGTTTTCTTCGTAGCCGTAGAACGGTTGGGACAACGGGAACTGGCGATTGCCAATATCGTCCGAAGTATTTATGTCGTACTACTGATTCCGGTCAATGCACTGGCTACGACTACCAACAGCCTTGTCAGCAACGCTATCGGTGCAGGAGGTATCCAGCACGTAATGCCACTCATTAATAAAATTGCGCGTTTCTCCTTTTTCATCATGTTGGGGTTAGTAGCGGTATCGGCACTGTTTCCACAGTTCCTGCTCTCTATTTACACCAGTGAAACCGCGCTCATCACGGAGTCCGTACCTTCGGTATATGTGATTTGTTTTGCCATGCTCATCGCATCCGTAGCCAATGTAGTGTTCAACGGTATCTCCGGAACAGGAAATACACAGGCAGCCCTGTTGCTCGAAACGATTACAATCATCATCTACGGATCATACATCATTTTCATCGGAATGTGGCTGAAAGCACCGATCGAAATTTGCTTTACGATTGAGATTGTGTATTATAGCTTACTGTTGATAACAAGTTATATTTATCTCAAAAAAGCAAAATGGCAGAATAAAAAGATATAAATACAAGAGATTTTTGTACATTTGCAAGCTCAAATAAAGAGTAGACGGAAAAGTCCCTCTTTCGCCCAAGTAAATTGTAATTAGTAATTCGTAATTAAATAACTATGTTCGATAATTTAAGTGAAAGACTAGAACGGTCATTCAAGATCCTGAAAGGTGAAGGCAAAATCACCGAAATCAACGTGGCGGAGACGCTGAAAGACGTACGTAAAGCACTTCTCGACGCCGACGTAAACTACAAGGTGGCAAAAAATTTCACGGATACAGTGAAAGAAAAAGCTCTTGGCCAGAATGTGCTTACGGCTGTGAAGCCAAGCCAGTTGATGGTAAAGATCGTACATGATGAACTTACGCAGTTGATGGGTGGAGAGACAGCAGAGATCAATATCGACGCCCGTCCGGCAGTCATCCTGATGTCAGGTTTGCAGGGTTCGGGTAAGACCACCTTCTCCGGTAAGTTGGCACGGATGCTGAAAACCAAGAAAAACCGTAAGCCATTACTGGTCGCTTGTGACGTTTACCGTCCGGCAGCTATCGAACAGTTGCGCGTATTGGCAGAACAAATCGAAGTACCGATGTACTGCGAACTGGATAGCAAGAATCCGGTAGAAATCGCACAACACGCTATTCAGGAAGCTAAAGCCAAAGGATATGACCTCGTTATCGTCGATACAGCCGGACGTCTGGCAGTAGACGAACAAATGATGAACGAAATCGCTGCTATTAAAGAAGCAATCAACCCGAACGAAATTCTGTTCGTGGTAGACTCCATGACCGGTCAGGATGCTGTAAACACAGCTAAAGAATTCAACGAGCGTCTGGACTTCAACGGTGTGGTACTGACCAAACTCGATGGTGATACCCGCGGTGGTGCGGCTCTTTCTATCCGTTCGGTAGTGAACAAACCGATCAAATTTGTTGGTACAGGCGAAAAGCTGGAAGCAATCGACCAATTCCACCCTGCCCGTATGGCCGACCGTATTCTCGGTATGGGTGACATCGTTTCATTGGTAGAACGCGCACAGGAACAATACGATGAAGAAGAGGCTAAACGTTTACAGAAGAAAATAGCCAAGAACCAATTCGACTTCAACGACTTCCTTAGCCAGATTGCACAAATCAAGAAAATGGGTAATCTGAAAGATCTTGCCTCCATGATTCCGGGAGTGGGAAAGGCAATCAAAGATATTGATATTGACGACAATGCTTTCAAAAGCATCGAAGCTATCATCTATTCCATGACTCCGGCAGAACGTTCTAATCCGGAAATACTGAACGGATCACGTCGTACACGTATTGCCAAAGGTAGCGGAACGACTATTCAGGAAGTAAACCGCCTGCTGAAACAGTTTGACCAGACTCGCAAAATGATGAAGATGGTAACTAGCAGCAAGATGGGTAAGATGATGCCTAAGATGAAAAGATAAGAAAAAAGATTCTTTCCCCCATAAAAAAAGAGGAAGCCGTGGCTTCCTCTTTTTTTTATTCCTCCACCCAAAAGACTGTATATATAATATTGAAGCTGCAATAACAGAATTTATTTACTTGTAACGAATACAATTTTATAAAGATTTTAGCAATTTATTCGTTTTTATTTTATTACTTTGCAAAAGATTACAAACAAAAACACAAGTATGCGCTATATCTATACGACCGGATATATATTATTAGCAATTGCCATGCAACTATTTACAGGAAATTTTCCGGTTTCCTTCCTCTCCTTTCCGCTTAATATTATTTTTGCAGGGATCTGGCTCGTCATGTTATGGATATTACATAAAGAGTACAAGAAATCGTTTTTTACCCGGTTACTTTGTTTACCTCAGACCAGTGTACTATCTATCGGGGTATTCATCAGCGGCTGCTTAGTCATAGGACTTCTCCCCCAGTTATCGGACATATCTGCAAAAAACCGTGAAGGAATTCTTGCCCAATTGGGATGCTACAACTTTATGACTAGCTGGATCTTCATAGCCATTCTTTTTTTATTGTTAAGCAATCTTGGAATGATCACCATCCACGCTTTTCAACACCGCAAACGAGCCCGGTGGCGTTTCATCCTGAATCATGCAGGTTTGTGGCTGGCACTTTTTGCCGGTTTTCTTGGTAGTAGCGATACTCAAACTCTGCGCATACCCATATATAGAAGTGAACCTGCACATGAAGCATTCGACATGAACGGCACATCGCATTATCTGGATTATGAAATAGAGCTCAACTCTTTCACCGTAGAATATTACCCGAACGGACGTCCTTCCCGCTTTGCGGCAAACGTACGGCTGGGAAATAAAAAAGCAGTACTCGAAGTAAACCACCCGTATGCCTACCGGCTAGGAGAAGATGTATATCTCACCGGTTATGACGTAATGAAAGGCAGCGAAAGTGAATATTGCATCCTGCAAGTAGTAAAGCAGCCTTGGAAATATGTGATAGTGGCAGGTATCCTGATGATGCTTGCCGGAGCTGTTCTTTTATTCATTAACGGACCTGAAGCATATGATAAACTGGGATAATTTCTATGTATTTGCAGCAGTATCCGCCTGTTTATGGCTGGCAGGAGCTGCATGTGCTTTTCGCTCCTCAACGAAAAGCAAGGTAGCAATAGCCTTTACATCAGGCGGCATCATCACCTTAGGCATATTCATTGCCGGATTGTGGATATTCCTCCAACGTCCCCCATTACGCACTATGGGAGAAACTCGTCTGTGGTACTCTTTCTTCATGGGTATTGCAGGACTGCTAACTTATATCAGATGGCAATATCGCTGGATTCTGTCTTTCTCTACACTGCTCTCCACAGTATTTATCATCATTAACCTGATGAAGCCCGAAATACACGACCAGTCGCTGATGCCGGCCCTGCAAAGCGTATGGTTCATCCCTCATGTCACCGTATATATGTTCTCCTATTCCGTACTGGGATGTGCATTTATAATCGCTTTGACCGGATTGTTCCGACATAAGGAAGAGTACCTCCACACAGCGGATAACCTTGTTTATGCAGGGATAGCCTTCCTTTCTATCGGTATGCTGCTTGGTTCCCTTTGGGCAAAAGAAGCATGGGGAAACTACTGGAGTTGGGACCCCAAAGAGACTTGGGCAGTCATCACTTGGATGGGATATTTACTTTACATACACCTCCGGCTTTTCAGAAAAGTCGGACAGAAAAGCCTATATGCATTGCTCATCATCTCCTTTCTAGCCTTACAAATGTGCTGGTATGGAGTGAACTACTTACCGGCCGCTCAGCAAAGCGTGCATTTATATAATCGTAATAACAACTAATTTAATTCAAATGTGAAATGAAGAAAAGTTCAAAACTAATTGTAGCACTGTTGGTGGTAGTGGCAGCACTGGCAGTCACCTACCGGCTCATGCACCGAGTACCTTCCAGCGACTTGGAAGCAAATCTCAGGATGCAACAAATCATTACAGATGCAGGATGTCTGCGGTGTCACACTTCAACTCCTGATCTCCCATTCTACGCAAGCGTGCCTGTTGCCGGAAAAATCGTGATGGAAGATATAAGCAATGCTTACCGTGCATTCGACATGACCCAAATAGAACAGAATTTAAAAGAGGGACGTCCTCTTAATCCGGTAGACCTGGCTAAAATAGAAAAAGTGATCCTCGATGGAAAAATGCCGCAGGCAAAGTATTATCTTGTACACTGGGGGTCTTCTTTCAACGATGCCAAAAAGGAAGTGGCACTTAATTGGATAAAGAACCACCGCATGGGACTATATACCGACGTAACGGTAGCTCCGGATTTTATCAACGAACCAATCCGCCCCATCGCCGACTCCATTGCAGTGGATGTACGCAAAGTAGTTCTTGGAGATTTACTCTATCATGACACCCGTCTGTCTGCAGACAACACCGTATCATGTGCCAGTTGCCACGGATTGGACACCGGAGGCGTAGACAATAAACAATATTCCGAAGGCGTAGGCGGACAGTTTGGCGGTGTGAATGCTCCGACAGTCTACAATGCAGCTTATAATTTTGTTCAATTCTGGGACGGACGTGCCGGAACACTTGCCGAACAAGCTGCCGGTCCTCCGTTGAACCCGGTGGAAATGGCCTGTGAATCTTTCGACCAGATTATTAACAAACTGGCAGAAGATAAAAGTTTCGTTCTGGCATTCAATGAAGTATATCCCGACGGACTCAGCGAAAAGAATATCACAAACGCCATTCAGGAATTTGAAAAGACATTGCTGACTCCCAATTCACGTTTCGACCGTTATCTGAAAGGCCAGAAAGAGGCTGTCACAGCAGATGAAATAGCCGGATACGAGCTTTTCAAGAAGTACGATTGTGCCACTTGCCACGTAGGAGAAATCCTTGGCGGACAGTCATACGAACTAATCGGCGTTAAACATGATTATTTTGCCGAACGACAGGCAGAAATGACCGAAGAAGACAACGGACGATTCAAGCAAACCCAGACCGAACGTGACCGTCATCGTTTCAAAGTTCCTGGTTTGAGAAACATTGAACTTACCGCTCCTTACTTCCATGATGGTAGCATGGCTACTATGGACGATGCAGTTCGTGCCATGGCCAAATACCAGTTAGGTATTGATTTGCCACAACAGGAAGTAGATAAAATAGTCGGCTTCCTCCGTACACTGACAGGAGAATACAAAGGCAAACTACTGACCAATAAGAATATGATTTAAAAGATAAAAGACATATGTCCTATAAAAAAAGAAGATGCCGGCAGCATCTTCTTTTTTTATGCTCCAATCTTCTTGGACAGTTCAGTTATTTATTTTACTTTTGCCCATCACCAATAAATACTCTGAAAATATGACTCTGATAGACGGAAAAGCCATTTCCGAACAAGTGAAACAAGAGATTGCAGCCGAGGTAGCCGAAATAGTGGCTCGTGGTGGAAAACGCCCGCATCTGGCGGCCATCCTTGTAGGACACGATGGTGGTAGCGAAACGTATGTAGCTGCCAAAGTAAAAGCCTGTGAAGTATGTGGATTCAAGTCCTCCCTCATCCGTTATGAAAGTGACGTGACCGAAGAAGAACTGCTTGCCAAAGTACGCGAACTGAACGAAGACAACGATGTAGACGGCTTTATCGTACAACTTCCCTTACCTAAACATATCTCCGAACAGAAAGTAATCGAAACGATTGATTACCGTAAAGACGTAGACGGCTTCCACCCGATCAACGTAGGCCGTATGTCCATCGGACTTCCGTGCTATGTATCCGCTACTCCCAACGGTATCCTCGAATTGTTGAAACGTTACGAAATAGAGACTTCCGGCAAAAAATGTGTTGTACTCGGACGTAGCAATATCGTCGGCAAACCGATGGCTGCCCTGATGATGCAGAAAGCCTATCCGGGCGATGCCACAGTGACAGTATGCCACAGCCGCAGCAAAGACCTGATAAAAGAATGTCAGGAAGCTGATATTATCATTGCTGCCTTGGGACAGCCCAACTTTGTAAAAGCCGAAATGGTAAAAGAAGGTGCGGTAGTTATCGACGTAGGTACTACGCGTGTGCCGGATGCAACCAAGAAATCAGGTTTTAAACTGACCGGTGACGTGAAGTTTGACGAAGTTGCCCCAAAATGTTCCTTCATCACTCCCGTACCGGGTGGTGTTGGACCGATGACAATTGTATCGTTAATGAAAAATACACTCTTAGCTGGTAAGAAAGCCATTTATCAATGAGGCATAGCTTGTTTCTGATGATTTTACTTCTCTCTTTGTCCTGCACCTCCCGGTCGCAGGCAAAGAGAGATTCTATCATCGATACCCTGTCGGACAGCCTTTCCGCAACCGACAGTATTTCCCCCACTGATACCCTACGAGTCCTTTTCGTAGGTGACCTCATGCAACATCAAGGACAAATCAACGCTGCACGAACCTCAACCGGCTATGATTATTCCACCTGTTTTACGTACGTTAAAGAAGAAATAGGGAGAGCCGATCTCGCTATCGCCAATCTGGAAGTTACGTTAGGAGGCAAACCCTACAAAGGTTATCCTGCTTTCAGCGCACCGGACGAATTTCTGACCGCAATTCACAACGCAGGTTTCAATGTTTTAGTGACTGCCAACAATCATAGTCTCGACCGTGGTAAATCCGGGCTGGAGCGTACCATTCAACTTATCGACTCCTTGAAAATCCCACACGCAGGCACGTATATCAACACCGAAGAACGCGAAAAGAAATATCCTCTTTTATTGGAAAAGAACGGCTTCCGCATCGCCTTACTCAACTATACGTATGGAACAAACGGTATTCCTGTTACTCCTCCCAATATCGTGAACTATATTGATACGACAATTATCGCCAAAGATATTGAAGAGAGCAAAGCAATGAAACCAGACGCAATCATAGCCTGTATGCATTGGGGAATCGAATACCAGTCACTCCCGGACAAAGAACAGAAATTCCTTGCTGAATGGCTGATTCAAAAAGGAGTAAATCATGTCATCGGCTCCCATCCTCACGTAGTTCAGCCCATTGAAGTTCGCACAGACAGCCTGACGAATGATAAACATCTCGTAGTCTATTCGCTGGGAAATTATATTTCCAATATGTCCGCCCGCCGCACCGATGGTGGACTGATGGTAAGAATGGAATTAGTAAAAGACAGCACAGTCCGTCTCAATAATTGCGAGTATAGTTTAGTATGGACAGCCCGCCCCATTCAATCCGGGAAAAAAAATCATCAATTACTCCCAGTCAATCTCCCGATTGATTCAATTCCTTTACAAGCACGTAACTCACTGAAAATCTTCACGAATGACGCGCGAACCCTTTTCAGCAAGCATAATCAGGGAATAAAAGAATATACTTTTTTCGAAAAAAAATAGCAAAATCTTTTGGAGATTAGAAGATAATATCTATCTTTGCACCGCGTTAGAGAAACGCAGACATGGTGGATGTAGTTCAGTTGGTTAGAGCGTCAGATTGTGGTTCTGAATGTCGCCGGTTCGAGTCCGGTCTTCCACCCAACAAAAACCCTTATAAGTTAAGCACTTATGAGGGTTTTCTTGTTATTGGTGGTAACCACTCAGATACTGAAATCAGGGGTCAATATTCCCCTTCAAAGTATAGTTGTTGATCTATAGTTGCTCCCAAAACGGGGATCGCTTTAAAAAGACTATTTATTGGCTAATTGTTGATAGAAAATGTTTCTCTCCAGCTCCATCCAAGTGAAATGAATCAATCAGAATCCAGAGGAATAGAGAGGGTCAATGTAAAAAACAGGTTGAAGTGTTAAAAAACTACCCGAGTGTGAGATTCTTTTTAGGCGCATAGCTTGGAGAGTCTGAACAGAAAGAATGGGATATCAGTAACGCCTCGGAATTGACTTCTGAATGCCTTGACTTTTGCGTTGAAAGATTCAGCGCCGGCATTGGTGGAACGGTTGACAAAGTAATTCAGGATTGTGTCATAGTGGTTGCGGAATGTTTCTGTAACAGTGCGGAATTGGCCTCCGGCCATTTTCTCCACTTTGTCGTACCATCGGGCAAGATTCAGCCGGGCAGTGTCCTTATCAACTTTTTGGTTGAATATGCGGGTGAGGTCCATGGCAAGATCATACGCGTGTTTCAGCTCGGGATAAAATTCAAAAATGATGTCGGCTCTCCATTGCTGGGACTTCGTCCATTTGGAGGCATGTTTTGTCAGAATGTATTTGGCACGTGCAAGGAGCTGTTTCCGGGTGTCGCCGTTGGCATAACGGTAAGGAACATACGGAATGCCCTCCCTGCGACAGCGTGCAATCTCTTCGTTTTCAATATCCCTTGCCATCCACCGCAGAGATATCCGCAGCTCGTCTATGGCATCGTAGTAGAGTTTATGGACATGAAAACGGTCGTTGGTCACGATGGCTTTGGGGAATGACCGACGGGCTATGAGCATCATGGATGACGAAAGGTCGAGCGTTATCTCTCTTACCGTCTTTCGTCTGGCAGAAGATATCTTCTCAAGAACTGCAATGACCGTTTCAGCCCTGGTACCACGTATCGCCGCAACAAGCGCGCCCTTCCCGCCGTGAGCGTCACGGTTGGTGACAAAGGTATAGAGCTCGCCGCAGCTGAGCGAAGACTCGTCGATGGCCAGGTTCGGACCGATGTTCTGCGGATATAGCACGTACCCATCGGCGTGACACAGCTGCTTCCACTGCCTGTAGCCACTGAAAATCTCCTTATACTGCCGCGATAGGTTGGAGCCATTTACACCGTAATGAGCACCGATTGAGCGTATGCTCTCAGGGGTGGATTCAATCCTCCTCTTTTAAAAAAGCAACGAACTCAGGGGTCAGGCGGCTGCCTTCTTCCGTCAGATCGTAGTCATAGGTAAAGATACTCCCGTCTTCCATGTCGCGCCACTTACGCCGTCGCACATGCAAGTATACCGCCTTCCCGCGAATCGGAAAATCCTGTATCACACGTTCTTCGGTAAAGCCATATTCGCGGACAGTACCCTTCTTGTAATCTTCGCGAGACATATAACCACGCTCGTCAAGCCAGTAATCCAGCCGTTCGTACGTTTCCTCGTAGTTGACAAACTCAAAGTTGGCCGTGATAATCTCCGGAAAGATTGTTTTTAATATCTGCCATTGTTTCATACCGCAAAGTTAGCAAGACTATCACATTTTAACAACCTGTTTTTTACATTGACCCAATAGAGATAGAGCTAGGTATAGTCCAACGTCAAGATGCGCAAGGAACCATCCGGAGTATTTATTTCAGAGCCCCGGATGGTAATCTGATAGAAGTAAGTATATTAGTATAGTTCCAGTCCGAACTCATCTTTCAGTTGCATCAATGCCTGATTCTTTTGAGCCATCATTTGGAATTTCTCGACACGTCCCACAGGACGTATTGTTTCCGTTGCCTCACTTACCCGCACTGTCATCACCACTTTGCTGTTCTTCAGTCTGCCACGAAGATAATCCTGCAATTCTGGAATCAACGCTGTAAAATCCTTTGCAGCAAACTCATTATCAACCACCACTTCAAAAGTCGTAGAGTTATTAAGTAGCACCGGACGGAGCATCTGCATACGCTTAGTAAGAGCATCCTGTTCTTTCGGCAACTGACCGGCATATTCCTGCCAGTAATAATTCAAATCCCGTTCATTGAAGATAAAATCTTCTTCCGGTTGCTGTACTCTGGGAATATGAGTTGTAGCCGTATTACGCGTTACCTGATCGCGCTGCGGATTCTTGATAGACACGCCTAAACTAGACATCTTCATCACCGGAATTTTCCGCTCTTCCTTAACAGTCGGGGCAGCTCCCGCTCCTTGCGATGGAGCAGACGAAGCCGAACCAGAAGAAGCCGATGCTCCCGGTTGCGCTGCCGCAGATGCTTGCGGAGGCTGGGCAGTAGTGCCATTAGCAGCCTGTGTTGTTACTGAAGACGGAGACGAATGAACTGGAGCCTGCTGAACCTGGGTTGCAGAAGCGACCTGCGGCTGCTGAGCTGCGGCAGGCTGAGTAAATATGGGTTTTATGGTCTTCGTAGGGCCACGCCCACCACTCACGTCATCCCCCTCGGTGGTAAGCTGTGCAACCTGTATCAAGGTCAATTCTACCAGCAAACGCTTATTTTTGCTGATGCGGTAATTCAAATCGCACTCATTACAAAGCTTCATGGCCCGGTATAAGAAAGGTAACGGACATTTCTGCGCCTGTTCCTGATAGCGCTGGCGTATGCTCGCTCCCACTTCCAGTAAAGGCAATGTCACCGGGTCTTTCCCAACCAACAGGTCACGGAAATGAGATGATAATCCGGTAATAAAATGACTTCCGTCAAAGCCTTTATTCAATATATCATTGAAAAGCAACAAAGCATCACTTACCCTATTTTCGAGGAAACAATCTGTCAGGCGGAAATAATATTCATAATCAAGAACGTTCAGATTATCAATCACACTCTTATAGGTGATATTTCCTCCGGTGAAACTAACAACCTGGTCGAAGATAGACAAAGCATCACGCATACCACCGTCTGCCTTCATAGCTATCACGTTCAGTGCTTCCGGCTCTGCCGTGATTCCTTCTTTCGAAGCAACATACGCCAAATGATTCACCGTATCTTCCACGCTAATCCGGTTAAAATCATAAATCTGACAACGGGAAAGAATAGTAGGGAGAATCTTATGTTTCTCCGTCGTAGCCAGGATAAAGATAGCATGCCGGGGAGGTTCTTCCAGCGTTTTCAGGAACGCATTGAAAGCAGATGCCGAAAGCATGTGCACCTCGTCAATGATATATACCTTATACTTACCAATCTGCGGCGGGATGCGTACTTGCTCCACCAATTGGCGAATATCATCTACCGAGTTGTTGGAAGCAGCATCAAGCTCGTGAATATTGTATGATCGCTGTTCGTTGAAAGCTACACATGACTCACACTGATTGCAAGCCTCTCCGTCGGCAGTAGGCGTCATACAATTGATAGTTTTGGCAAAGATACGCGCGCAAGTAGTCTTTCCTACCCCACGCGGTCCGCAAAACAAATAAGCATGAGCCAGTTTCTGGGTAGCGATTGCATTTTTCAGCGTAGTAGTCAACGCCCGCTGTCCTACCACCGATTCGAACGTGGACGGACGGTACTTGCGGGCTGAAACAATATAGTTTTCCATATCCGGGATTCTCTCTGTTTTTTTGAATTTTCGCTTATTCTGCAAATGTACACAAAAAAAGTGAGATGTAATAAGGGATAAAGAGAGAAGTTTTGAAGCCGAAGCGATAAGTTTTTAAGTTATTAGTTTTATCTTTGCGGATATTAAAAGGAGAAATTATGGGTAAACTAATCAATATCTGGAGTTTCATATGCAGACGGAAGTATCTCATTACGGTCGTTGCGTTTGCTGTTATCATTGGTTTCCTGGACGAGAACAGCCTGGTTCGTCGTTTCGGATATGAACGAGAGATCAGCCAGTTGAAAGAAGAGATAGAAAAATATCGGGCAGATTACGAAGAGAACACCAAGCGCCTCAACGAAATAAGCACCAATCCGGACGCCATCGAGCAGATCGCCCGTGAAAAGTACCTGATGAAGAAACCCAACGAAGATATTTACGTTTTTGAAGATTAAAGAATGAAACAATTAGTACCCGCCCTTTTTGTCGTAGGCGCCATCATGGCTCTCACCGGAGCAGCTGTATTTATCACCGGATGGATTTATGCTCCTTACATATATACTATCGGAGCCGGACTTTTTGCATTGGCACAAGTGAACACGCCTGTCAAAGGAAAAGGCAAAACACTGAAACGTCTGCGCGTTCAGCAGATATTCGGAGCACTGGCGCTGGTCCTGACCGGAGCTTTTATGTTTACCACCCGAGGCAATGAATGGATTGCCTGCCTCACGATTGCCGCTATCCTCGAACTTTACACCGCTTTCCGTATTCCGCAGGAAGAAGAAAAAGAAAAGTTATAAAAAAGCCTGTCCATAGCTTCGCAGTCTTGAACAGGCAGAAATCGAAAAATTATTAAGTTACGTTCCGTCCTTTTATCAGGAAACGGAACGTTTATTTTTTATCATTCACTATTATTTCTTTACAGGTGAATATCTTGCATTCAACCCGTCAACAATTTCTTTTGTGATATTAAAAGCGCTGTCAGCATAAAGCAGGTTATCAAAACCAGTGTTGCTGAAAATCAGACTATATCCGTGAGTCTTATTATATTCTTTCAGGAAAGCATTGATAGAATCGCGGAACTGCAAGCTGTTCTTGTTGTTCTCTTCCATCAAACCATTCTGAAGTTTGTTGCTCAACTCTTGCAAATCCTGTTCCAACTTCACCAGACGATTGTATTCTTGCTGTGCTCTATCTTGTGACAGGAAAGCATTGTTTTCTACTTTCTTCTGGAAATCTTGTTTTTCCTTGTTCAAAGAGGTGGCCTTCTGATTCAATGTCATACGAACGTTTTCGCTCTTCTTTACCATCGCCTCATTCAAGTCAATACAGAAATTGTATTTGGCAAGCAGCGTATCTATTTCGACATAGGCAATTTTCATTCCTGACAGTTCGGCATTAGCCTGAGCCGGAGTACTTGTAGTTTGATTGTCAGTTTTGCCAGCACATTGTGAAAATAAAACGATAAACGCAAGAGCAGCCAAACCGTTCATGAGGTAGTTCATTCTATTCATAATTTAATAAGTATTGTTTTTAATAAATTTAATTCATACTATCGTTCAAGGCTTTTTCCAACTCATCAATAGAAAAACGCGGTTTCTTTTGTGCTTCGCGATCCTGCGACTGTGCGCATCCGATTCCTTTCTGACGCAACGCTTTATTCCCGCTCACATGACCATTCGGAAATTTCCCACCCTTCGTAAAGAATACTTTCACCCCTAATAATACCAGGGAAATAGCAACTATTAACAAAGTTATCAGTATAGTCTCAACCATTTCTATTAATTTTGTGAGTGCAAAGATAGGCTTTAATGAGATATGAGTTCAGATAAGTCAATCAAATTAACCATATTTAGCAATAGAAGAAGTGAAAACAGCCCTTCTATTCCTATTATAAAATAGAAACAGCATGGAAAAAAAAGAATTAAAGCCGGCTGGCGTATTCAAGTATTTCGAAGAAATCTGCCAAGTGCCACGTCCTTCGAAGAAGGAAGAGAAAATGATTGCCTACCTGAAGGCATTCGGTGCAAAACATAACCTGGAAACTAAGGTGGACGAAGCCGGTAACGTATTGATTAAAAAGCCCGCTACTCCGGGAAAAGAAAATCTTCAAACCGTCGTATTGCAATCACATATCGACATGGTGTGCGAAAAGAACAATGACGTTCAACATGACTTCCTCACCGACCCCATCGAAACAGAAATCGACGGCGAATGGCTGAAGGCCAAAGGTACTACTCTCGGAGCCGACAACGGTATCGGTGTAGCCACCGAATTGGCCATCCTGGCTGACGACAGCATCGAACATGGTCCGTTGGAATGTCTGTTTACCGTAGACGAAGAAACGGGGCTTACCGGAGCTTTCGCCCTGCAGGAAGGCTTTATGAGCGGTGATATTCTTCTGAACCTCGATTCGGAAGATGAAGGGGAAATCTTTATCGGCTGTGCCGGAGGTATTGACTCCGTTGCAGAATTTACGTATAAAGAAGTGGAAGTTCCTGCCGGATATTTCTTCTTCAAGGTGGAAGTGAAAGGTCTGAAAGGTGGTCACTCCGGTGGTGACATTCATTTGGGACGGGGCAATGCCAACAAAATACTGAACCGTTTTCTTTCACGCATGGCTGGCAGACAGGATCTGTATCTTTGTGAAATCAACGGAGGTAATCTGCGTAACGCTATTCCCCGCGAGGCTTATGCGGTCTGCGCAGTTCCCGAAGATGCCAAGCATGATGTCCGCACCGAACTGAATATCTTCACCAGCGAAATGGAAGACGAATTATCCGTTGTAGAACCTGACTTAAAGTTGGTTCTCGAATCGGAAGCTCCCCGCAAGACGGCTATTGATCAGGATACCACTGCCCGTTTATTAAAAGCCCTCTATGCAGCTCCTCACGGTGTATACGCCATGAGCCAGGATATTCCCGGGCTGGTGGAAACTTCTACCAATCTGGCATCTGTCAAGATGAAACCGAATCATATCATCCGCATTGAAACCAGTCAGCGCAGCTCGATACTATCCGCACGCAACGATATGGCGAACACGGTTCGTGCCGTATTCCAACTGGCGGGAGCCAATGTTACGTTTGGCGAAGGCTATCCGGGATGGAAACCGAATCCGCACTCGGCTATCCTCGAAGTGGCAGTTGAATCTTACAAGCGTTTATTTGGTGTAGACGCGAAAGTTAAAGCCATCCATGCAGGATTGGAATGTGGCCTGTTCCTTGATAAATATCCAACACTGGATATGATCTCTTTCGGACCGACACTGACAGGTGTTCACTCTCCTGACGAACGAATGCTTATTCCTACTGTAGAAAAGTTCTGGAAACATCTGTTGGACATCCTGGCACATGTACCTGCCAAGAAGTAACAGACAGATAAGTCAACATAAAGAAGAGTATGGTAACAGTCGAAAAAAAACAGCTGTTACTGTGCTCTTTTTTACTATGATTTTATCAGGTGTAGTAAGCTTCTTCGCTCTTTCCGATGTCATAGCACAAGAGGTTCACGGCAGACAAGCCCCCTTTCAACAAGAAAGAATCCCTTTCCGCGTTGCAAGTTGGAACATAGAAAACCTGTTCGACACACGCCACGACAGTCTGAAGAACGATCATGAATTTCTTCCCGACGCGATGCGTCATTGGAATGATAGCAGATATAAGAAAAAGCTGGCTGATGTCGCCCGTGTAATTACCGCTATTGGTGAATGGAGTCCGCCTGCATTGGTCGGACTATGTGAAGTAGAAAATGATACAGTGCTTCGTGACCTTACCCGCCGCTCTCCTTTAAAAGAGCTTAGTTATCGTTATGTAATGACCGACTCCCCAGATTTAAGAGGAATTGACGTAGCCTTGCTTTATCAACGGGATTTATTCAAACTATTATCTTTCCGTTCTATTTCCATCCCTCCGTTTAAGCAATACCGCCCGACAAGAGATTTACTACACGTCAGCGGACTTCTACTGACGGGAGATACACTCGACGTATTTGTCTGCCACCTCCCCAGCCGTTCGGGTGGAGCCAAAGAATCAGAACCCTATCGTTTATATGCAGCTCACATTCTGCGTATGGAAGTCGATAGCATTATGAACATTCGTTCTCTTCCGCAAGTCATTATCATGGGGGATTTCAACGATTACCCAACCAATCAATCTATTCAGAAAATACTGGAAGCCGAAGCGCCTCCCGTTACTACCAATGACCTAGCCCCAACAACCGGCTCCACCAACTTCTCAACAGTTGTCCCCTCCTCCCTACAACTATATCATCTACTTGCCCGAAAAGTTAAGTCAAAAGACTTCGGTTCTTACAAATATCGTGGTGAATGGGGATTACTTGACCACTTGATTGTATCAGGCACTCTATTAAATCAATCAAGCCACTTTTTCACCAGCGAAGAAAAGGCAAATGTCTGCCTTCTCCCTTTTTTACTGAAAGATGACGAAAAATATGGCGATAAAGAACCTTTCCGCACTTATAAGGGAATGAAATATCAAGGAGGCATCAGTGACCATCTTCCTATCTATACAGATTTTGAACTGATTCTATATTAATTTAGACGGTAATAGCCCAATTAGCGGTTTTTTACAAAAAAGACAGTCAACCATTATCAGGCTATTACAAACGCTGTTACAGTATGCTCTGACAAGGGACAATTCTCACCGCAATGAGAAAATATTCTCATAACTATGAGAAACTTTTCTCATTACTATGAGTATTTTTTCTCATTGCGATGAGCATAGTTGAGAAAATGTAACGCCTCATCATAGTTTATAAATTAATCCGAATACTGATAAACCTTCAAATCGAACTTCGGAACCATTGCCAGCAAATGGTCGAAGATATCCGACTGAATACGCTCGTATTCTTTCCATACCTTATTGCGAGAGAAAAAATAAACCTGAATAGGTACTCCATACATCGTAGCTTCTTTCTGACTGATAATCAAATCCAACTCTTGATTGACCACAGGCAGACTACACAAATAGCGTTCAATATATGCCCTGTACACTTGAGAATTGGTAGGAACGACTCCTTCTTCCGGCTGATAATCCGCCATTAGTGGAATCTCTTTTCGATAACGGTCCAGCATTTCCGGTGTACAGAATTGAAGTGTAGTCAAGTCTAAAGTTATATTCTTCATCACCCGTCGTCCTCCCGACTGTGTCATTCCCCGCCAATTCTGAAAAGGACTGCTCACTAATGTATAAGGGGGAACGGTGGAAATGGTATTATCAAAATTTTGAATCTTGACTGTATTCAACGTTATTTCCTGTACAATACCGTTTGCGTCACCGGAAGGAAGCGTCACCCAATCCCCCGGACGAACCATATCGTTAGCAGAAAGCTGGATACCCGCCACAAAACCTAGGATGGAATCTTTGAATACTAACATTAAAATAGCCGCCGAAGCACCCAAGCCCGCAAATAAAGTGGCCGGAGACTTATTCACAATAATAGCGACGATTACAATTCCGCCTACAAAGAAAAGAAGCACCTGCAACACTTGGATAAATCCTTTCATCGGGCGGTCTTTCATCGACTCTCTTCCGTCATAGATATCCATTATCATCAACAGAATTCCATTAATAGCCAATAGTAAGGAGAAAATAATATAAATGACGCACGCTTTCTGGGAAATCAGTAACAACTCTTTTCCACGGATAAAAGCCATTGGCAACAACGAATAAACTAGAAAAGCCGGGATAGTATGAATCAAATGATGAAATACCTTGCGCTTCATCAACAACGTGTTCCATTGATGGGGTTTCCGTCTCGTATACTGTTTCATACCTCCGATAAGAATCGCCTGGCAGAGGTAATTCAGAACGATAGCAATCACTATCATCAGTAAAGCCATAATAGTCTCATCAAAACGATCGGCAACTGCCGGGTCTATCCCCCAACCTATGAGGGTTTTATTCATCCATTTTCCTAAATCTACTACTAACATAACTTCTGTCTTTTTTAATAAATAACAGTAAAAGATTCATTTGGTTTAGAAAAAAAGAGACCGGCATCCGATTCATCAAGAAACAAGACGCCAGTGCATACCTTTCAATGAAGTGACTCATCAGGGAGTCACTATCACTCCTATTTCATTCATGTTTACTTCTGCAATAGTATCATCAGGGGTAGTTGCCTCCAGTTTAATGAAACGTGACTGCACCTTCTGCCTGAAAAGTACTGCTGATAGGATTAACAAAGTTCGTTTCTTAAAGCTAATGTTCATAAGCATGTCATCATAATTAGTTTATACAAGATTGTTTTACAATATGTATGTTCTATTTTTACTATAATTCTTCCATTTTTGTCTAAAATCGTCCAATTCATCAACAAATTACGGCACTATAGACATCATTGAAAATCTTACAAATCAAAAAAAGAAAGCGGAAGTATTCACTCCTGAATATTCCCGCCTCTTTTATATTTTATCCTAATATAACTACAACAATTTTCCTACGAAGATATATTATAGGTTTTCTATATCAGAAGATTGAAGACCCGTGTATTTGATAATTATATCAACAGATATTCCGTCCTCTCTCATCTTTCGAGCAATTTCAATTTGCTTCTTTTGCTCTCCTTTCTCCATTCCTTCCTTTCTTCCTTCTTTTATTCCCTCTAGCCTTCCTTTTTTCACTCCTTTTTCCAACCCGGCCTTCATCCCTTCCTTCATCCCTTCTTCGGCCGCTTTTCTCCGCATCTCTTCATTTTTACGTCGTTCATCCTCCTCTACAATTTGGTTGACCCTATACCGATCTAACGCCTTATCATAAGCGATACGGTTTTCTTCCGAAAGATCGGCAACAGCTGCCAATCTCGCCAAATGTTCAAACACTTGTTCTTTCAAAGCATCCGGCATTCTATTCCAATTGCTCATATTCTTCAGTGCATAAATTAATTTATCATATAATGTATGGCAGTCCGACAAATCCTTTGTAAAATAAGGAAATTGCAAATAAATCTGCCGAAGATGCGGATTGACAATCTTCCCTGTATCACGATCGGAAAGAACCGTATCCGTACGGAATTTAGCCTCTAAGCTTTCCTCTTTGAAATTCATCAAGAAAATTCCATATATAGTAGGTAGTCTATACTGCTTTCCATAAGAGACAAGTGATTCTCTTGCAGTCATCGGATCTTCAGGGACAGGGACTTCTTTTGAAGAAGGAGATTCTATCTGCCGACTCACAGCACGACAGACATAATAAAGTGTACGATCTAAAAAATTACTGTGCCAACGGTTCTGCATCTCCACAATTATATACTCACCACTTGCTGTACGGCAATAAAGATCATAAATGATACCTTTATCACTCACATTGTCTGCATGATCTTCCTTATCGAGAAAAGTAAGTTCTGTAATATGATGTTCACCTGCAAGTAGTTCGTTCAACAAAGTGATGAGTAAATCCTTGCTGGCCCGTTGACCAAAAATTATTTTAAATCCTATATCAGTAAAAGGATTGACGTATTTGGACATGATATTCTATTTTTGTAGCAAAGGTAACTATTTAAATCCATAAATATGAGGAACAAGCCTAATCTTTACAGATTTACAGTCTTTTATAGTAAGTTGTCTCCCTTTCAATTCCTCCAAATAAACAAAAGAAATGTTCTATTTTTTAGATTAAGAAAGAAAACAAAACTATTGAAGATGGTAGTCTGAAATTAAAAGCATCCATATTATCACATATATATGCATATTACTGCCACAATACAGCATATATTTTCAGAGGATATGCGTTTTCTTTAAAGAAATAAATGATTTTCCTCGGTGAGCAACAAGCCATTCCTCGATAAGGAACACATCCTTTCTCACCGAGAAAGCTTTCCATACTCACCGACCAAGTTATTAAAGCTCTCGGAAAAGCCCGTTTATATGCCAGTTCATCATCACATGCGGACAAAAAAAGAATGACAAAGCGAACTACATACAGGTAAATAACAAGCATATAGACATTAATACAAAGATATTATTTGTTTTTAGACAAGAATTATCTAAAATTACAAACACTCCTGCATTCTTTCATTTAAAATGCAGAGTGTTTTTTCCTTCACCACAAGCAAGTGACTGATATATTAAAAACAGAAAGAATAGAATATACCTTTTTTTAGATCAGCACATTTTTAATTCCATCCTTTCAACAACCATACTCTTTTAGAGTCTGCATCAACTTCGCGCCATTGATCGGCTTCACCAGATAATCATCACAACCGGCTTTCAACGCAGCTACCCGGTCGGCATCAAAGGCATGAGCAGTCAGAGCGATAATTGGAATTTCCGCATTAAACTTCCGGATCTCTGAGGTTGCAGTACGCCCGTCCATCACAGGCATCTTCATATCCATCAATACCAAATCCACCGGTTGGGTACGGACAATCTCAACTGCCTTCAGTCCATTCGGTGCGTGTAACAACTGGCATTTGTTTTTCTAGATAGCATTAGTTACAAAGTTAGTGAGAATCTGCGCTAACCGTTTTTTATCCAAACGAACGGTACAGGTCTCATAAGGATTCACGGGAACCAAACAAACCTGCGGATTTACTATAAAAAGTCTTCTGCTTTCGCTAAAGTTTCCGGTTTGCCTATATCAATCAGATGTAACTTTTCTGTCAAATAACCACCATAGTTTACTTGCTGACAAGTGGCAAGATAGAAATCCATAATAGAGAATTTACCCTCCCAACAGGGAGAAGCCATCCATTGGAAAATGGCAGGCGAAAGTACATGGATGCCACTGAATGCATATTCGTGATAAAGGGAAGGATCATACTGAAAACCTTCCGGTTTCACTTGTTCCGTATCCTTGTTTATCCATCCGCAAAGTCTCTTGCCTGCATCAAAAAGAAGATAGCGGGAGGTTTTACGTTGGCTGGCCAGTAAAGTGGCAACAGCACCGCTTTGTAGATGGTAGTCATATAAATCTTTCAAATTCACGTCTGAAAGAATATCTACATTGTGTATCAGGAAAGGCTCATCGGAGTTTTCAAAGAAAGAACGGGCTTTCTTAACTCCCCCACCCGTGTCGAGTAACAGGTCACGTTCGTCGGAAATATGTATGATAAGTCCAAAATTCTCATTGGCTTTCAAGAAGTCAAGTATCTGTTCGCCAAAATGGTGAATGTTAATCACTATTTCTGTGAAGCCGGCAGCTTTCAGTTTTAAGATCACATGTTCCAACATCGGACGTCCGGCTATGGGAACCAAAGCCTTAGGCATGGTATCGGTGAGTGGCTTCAGCCGGCTACCCAAACCGGCTGCAAATATCATTGCTTTCATTCTTTCAGTTACTTTCTTCTTTATATTTACTCTTCTTAGATTCTTGCTTCAAACGTATGTTCGATATTCTGTTCCCGATGTACCAGTTCGACTTTCACACCAAATTTCTGATTCAGGTGCTCTGCCAGGTGCTGGGCGGAATAAACAGAACGGTGCTGTCCACCGGTGCAACCGAAGCAGACGGACAAATTGCTGAATCCACGTTCCATATAACGTTGCACGGAGGCATCTACCAAAGCATAGACATGATCGAGGAAACGGAGTATTTCTCCATCTTCTTCCAAGAAAGTGATAACAGGTTCATCCAGTCCGGTGAAAGGTTTGTAACGCTCATACTTGCCAGGATTATTCACGGCGCGGCAGTCGAATACATAACCTCCTCCATTGCCGGTAGAGTCATCAGGAATTCCTTTCTTATAGGCAAAGCTCATTACTTTAACGGTTAGCTGTCGCTTTTTCAGGTCGTCCGTAAATTGTTTCAGTCCGGTAAGCTCCCGCAAAACGTTACAGAGATATGGATATTCCGGATATTCTTCTTTCAACAATTCACGCAGGTTTTCGATAGCATAAGGGACGCTTTGGATAAAATGCGGTTTCTTTTCAAAATAACCACGGAAGCCATAGGCTCCCAGCACTTGCAGCGTACGGAAAAGAACGAAGTGACGAAGTTGGCTATAAAAATAGGATTCGTCAATCGGTTGATATTTGCGAAGAGCTTCCATATACTCTTGCAGCAGTTCTTTACGGAGGCTATCGGGATATTTCGCTTTCGCCTGCCACAGGAAAGAGGCTATGTCATAATAAAACGGGCCTTTGCGTCCGCCCTGAAAGTCGATAAACCACGGTTCCCCGTCTTTTATCATCACATTGCGGCTTTGAAAATCACGATACATAAAAGTAGCGGAAGAACTGCGAAGCAAGACATCGCTCATTTTTTGGAAATCATCTTCCAGTTTATCTTCCTGAAACTCCATACCGGTAGCTTTCAGAAAGCAATATTTGAAGTAATTCAAATCCCACAGAATGGAACGTTGATTAAACTCCGGTTGAGGATAACAACGGGAAAAATCAAATCCATCCGCCCCGGCAAACTGAATAGCAGGAAGCAGACGAATCGTTTTGCGAAGCAACTCTTTCTCCTCTTCTGAAAAGACACTGGTAACACGCCCTTTCTCTATGGCATGGAACAACAGAGTATCGCCCAAATCTTCCTGCAAATAATAGGTCTTATCTTCCGAGGCGATACGCACTTCGGGAACAGGCAGTCCACACTTGCGGAAGTGTCCTGCCATATAAAGAAATGCTTCATTTTCATCGTTAGAAGCTCCGTAGACTCCAATCAATGTTTCTATACCCGTCAGTCGAAAATAACGACGGTTGGAACCGGAAGACGGTAATTCTGTTATGTTTTCAGCGGGAACGCCCGTATATGACTGATAAAGTTTCTGTAGTTCTTCGGTAATCATAGTCGTATATTTTCGAGCAAAGATAGAGAATCTAGTTAAATAATACTATCTTCCCGCTGATAAAAACCAGCTACTTTACCAAATCTGCTGTATACAGGCCTTTACTTCCGAATACATGATACATTGCTCATTTAACCGTTAGTCCTATCCTTCTCAACCATGCTTCTACCCCACTGGCATGACCAGGCATATCGATTCCGTCATCATCGGGACGTCCGGGAGTCGTAATATCATCCGGATCAAGATCCTCCGGAAGAGTTTCCGGGATATGTTTCGAATTGGGAGTCAGTTTATAAATTTTCTGCATTGATTCGTTCAGATAAGTGGTTGCGCCGTAAGTGATAAACGGAATAATCGTTTTACCGCTCAAATCATAATTTTCCAGGAATGTGCAGACAACCATAGCAGGTTGATGCCACCAGCAAGGCGAACCGACGAAAATCGTATCATACTGTGCTATCGTTTCGGCAGAAGGCAGATTGGCTACCCCCGGGCGTAGATCGTTGTAGGCTTCTTTCTGAACACGGTCGCTGTCGTCATAAGGATTCGACGCATAGGGAACAGATGCCCTGATGCGGTATACATCAGCTCCTGTCAATTCTATAATACGTTCTGCAACCGCTTGTGTATTACCTGTTGCAGAGAAATAAGTAACCAAAATCTTACTGTCACCTGATAATCGGTCGGGAGTGTCCGGTTGTTCAGTATCATCACTCCCGGAACAAGCAGCCGCTATTGTCAGGGAAAAAAATAAAAAGGGGACTAAAAGTAACTTTCTCATACGTTGTAGTTTTTATATTATTTATCCAATTTATTATTATGCAACCACTCGGTCAGAAAATCAGCAGTTTTCATATCGTGACGACTGATGTCGGAGGTCATTTGGCGAAAGAAATGTCAAACCAGAATTGCTCACCCACATAAGAAGGATGAATAAATTTATAGATAATCGTTTCATACACATTGTTTTTTAGGTGATTACACATCTTTTTATTGTCTGTTAGCTCTCTTTATATCCACCAGTGAAATATGCTCATTCCGGTAGCGGGCATTCGGATTTCGTTCGCCATTTGCCAATAAAGGGTCCTCATCATTTTTCTTGAACTGAATGGCTTTCTGCGGACAATTCTGGATACAGGCAAAACAGAAATCACAATCCCCCTGCATTTTAATACCGTTTGAAGTAAACTCATAATTACCACGCGGACAGACATCTGTACAAGCTCCACAATCAATGCAATTTTTGGTGACAACAAAATAGTTTTCGCTCCTTTTGAGAAAACCGACTTCCGGATCAAGCCCTGAACGGGCCATGAACCCAGCATGCATCTGTCGCTCTTCTTCACTTACCGGTTCGTGCCAATGTCGTCTTTGTGATAAGTCTTCGGTAATCTTCCGCAAGTTCTCCGGAATATGTTTGTCTATTTTTATCTGTTCATTCATATCGAAGTTCGGCAACCAGTTATCTACCATAACGAGCGTGTTGATATAGTCAAATTTGTTACCGGCCTTACTCGATATATCGTTCCATATCTCTACCGAATCGCATTTCCTCGCTCCATAAGTAAGCACTGCAAATTTATATGCCGCTTTCAACTTTGCTTTCTTTATGAAATTCCGTACCATATTAGGCGGCATATGACCGTATATCGGATAAACAAGCCCTATCTCATCAGCCTCAAACTCATACTGGTTTTGCTTAACCATTTGCGGAATACTCAACAATTGTTCTTCCGACTCTGCTAATTGACGGGCAACATGCAAACAGTTTCCCGTGGCAGTGAAATACAAAATGATGCGTTTCTTTTGAGGCTTTTCAGCACAGGATATTAAAGCCGGCAGTCCTATGGATGAGGCGGCTGCCCCGGCAACAATCATCCCCATTCGTGTCAAAGCTTCCCTACGACTGATTCTTTTATCTGTTTCCATATCGTTATTTTTTTTATTATCAGTTACCACTACTCCTGCATTCTTAAAACGGAAATACTCATTTTACTTATTTTCAGTCGATTCTAATTCATTATACTCTTTATCCGTTACCGGTTCGAACCATTTGACCGGACCTTTCGCCACCTGCGTACCAATGGCAATATGCGTAAACTCACTGTCGGGAGCCGCACCGTGCCAATGTTCTATATCGGGAGCGATTCTCACAACATCACCGGGATGAAGCACTTGTATGCTCTTCCCTTTTTCCTGATAATATCCCTTACCGGAAGTACAAAGCAAAATCTGACCGCCCGGATGCGAATGCCAGCTATTGCGTACACTTGGCGCGAAAGTCACATTACTGACAGTGCAGTCCATTGAATCAGCTGCCATGACAAATCTATCAAGCCATGCTTCCCCTGTAAAGTTCGGATGATCTACTATCAAAGAGCCTTTAGAGAACACATCTTTTTGAACAGCAGTTCCCATCTCTTTTTCATTTTGATTACAGCAGGCACTCATCAACGCCGCAACAGCAATTATAAATATTTGTTTCATATCGAGTTGTTATTTTAGGTATTGTTTGAAGTAATTATCCAACTTGGGAAGCGTTATTCTCAGATACTCCGGACGGTCGTAAAGATCGACATGAGTAGCACCCGGTACAACGAACAGTTCCTTGGGTTCGGCAGCTTTTGCATAGGCATCTTCCGAAAAATAGGCAGATACGGCATTCTCTCCTACGATGAAAAGTAACGGGCGCGGTGAGATCGTTTCAATCTGCGCGAACGGGAAGAAGTTCATCATCGGCGCAAGGCTCGTATAAGAATAATAAGCCGTAGAGTTAGGATGCTGTCCACGTGCAGGATTATCATAATAATCGAGGAAATCGAGTGCGTATTTCGGTGTCGAAGCATCTACCTTCTCCGGCAGGGCACGGATATCTTTACGGTCTGCTCCACCAAACTCTGCCGTGCGTTGACGGCCTACTGCGTCGAGTATCGCCATCCGCTGTTCGTAAGTCATCGAATCACCTACTCCCTGGCGGCGGGCACGTCCCATATCGTACATACTGATTGTTGCCACAGCTTTGATACGATGGTCTATTTGTGCAGCACTCACCGAATAGCATCCACCACCACAAATACCAATCACTCCGATTTTATCCGCATCAACTGCCGGATGATTCGACAGAAAATCGACCGCTGCGCTGAAATCCTCCACCCGTACTTCGGGAGATTCGATACGTCGCGGATAACCGCTGCTTTCACCGTAATAAGAAGCATCGAATGCCAGTGTAACATACCCCTGTTCTGCCAAACGGCGTGCATAGAGTCCCGAAGTCTGTTCCTTCACACCACCGAAAGGATGACCGACAACCAGCGTCGGGTATTTCCTTGCCGGATCATAGTTGGCAGGAAGATAAAGATCACCGACCACATCAATCAAAAAACGGTTGTGAAATGTAACTTTCTGCTTCTTCACCCCATTTTCCACAGATATAACCGGTGTGTCGGGATTGGCTATTAATCCTTTACTTTGTAATACTTCATTCAACACTATGCGTCCGGCATCAGCCTCGCGATGACCAATCTGCTTCTCAACAATAATAAACAGATGGCGCAACTCGTCGGGTGTAACGCCTACATTCAGCGCAATACCCATATGACCTTTCATCATCGGTTCTACCCCACCAATGGCCGCTAACACTGCTACGGTAGCAATTTCACGTTCGGCATGGGTCAGTACGTCACGTTCGAAAATATCGGCAAAAAGATGTTCTTTAAGAAACACTTCTATTTCGGGAGCCAATACAGCATAATCCGCTTTCGGAGCATCAACCGGCGCACCCGAAATTTTGGAAAGGATATCCCGTCCGCGCTCGTACTTGCTGCGGGTATTGGTAATCGGTGAAGCTTCACGCCCTCTTTTATCCTCAATACCGTTTGCCTTACGCTCATCAAGTACAGCGACAAAAGTCTGTAATCCGCGAAGAGCTCGTGGAAAACCACAATAAGCATAAGAATGAACCATTACTTCTTTCAATTCATTGACGGTCATTCCGTCCTCCAATCCTGCAACGAGGACCGGTTTCAGTTTTGCAAGATCTCCTTTACCCACAAGGGCGGCAATCTCTACAATGTATTGCTGTTTCTTATTCATAACTTGTTCTGCTTTCGGAGTTTGTGCCATGCCTAAAGAAGCAAGACAAACCATCCATATTCCTAAAATATACTTTTTCATTATCTCCCTTTTTCCTGGCGGACTAAGCAGCACGGAACCGACATCCAGTCCGATAGCGGACATTTGTGATTTCTTGTTTCCTAATTTTCTGTACTTCATATTCTCGTTATTTAGATGATTCAAATAATCTACTTTCGATGATGCAAAATTATGCGATAAATAGAAGCACGTCCATAGACGAATTACGGTTTCAACTACCAATTTTACTGATTGGATATTGCTTGCTTTCAATAGAATAACACAAATTACATATTCACTAACCGATATTACGGATTCTTCCGGAGAAAGGTTGCTTGTATATAAAAATCTGCTATCTTTGCCATAGAAAAAAAGAATAGAGTATGGGAACAATCATAAAGTTAGATTCGGTGCAAGACTACAACGAACTGTTGGGAGTAGAGACTGTTCATCCATTGGTAAGCGTAGTCGATTTTTCGGAATTGGAGAGTGTCCGCCACTGCCTCAAGAATTTTGGTTTTTACTGCATTTTCCTCAAACATATCGATTGTGGTCCGCTACTTTACGGACGTAACCAATACGATTATCAAGAAGGAACATTAGTCTTTATTGCACCGGGGCAGGTTGCCGGCGTTGATGATGGCAAAGTATCGTACCGATACAAAGGATGGTGTCTGATGTTCCACCCCGATTTGTTGCGTGGCACTTCTCTCGGACGTCGCATGGCAGATTACTCATTCTTTTCCTACTCGTCAAACGAAGCATTGCATATGTCCGAACGCGAACAGCAAATTATCATTAACTGTTTCCACGAAATCAAGGAAGAACTGCAACACGTCATAGACAAACACTCGAAACAAATTATTGCAGCCAATATTGAAGTGTTGCTCAACCATTGCGTCCGTTTTTACGACCGCCAGTTCGTAACACGTGAAACGGTGAACAAAGACTCACTAACTCGTTTTGAAGAACTATTACGTGGTTACTTTGCTTCGGATAAACCCCAGCAACTCGGTTTGCCCTCGGTGGCATGGTGTGCCGACCAACTGCATTTATCCGCCAATTATTTCGGTGATCTTATTAAGAAAGAAACCGGAAAATCAGCACAAGAATATATCCAGCTAACCACCATCGACCGTGCTAAAGAATTGCTGATTGAAGGTAACAAATCGGTTAGCGAAATCGCCTACGAATTAGGATTTAAATATCCACATCATTTAAGCCGGTTATTTAAAAAAGTGGTAGGGTTGGCTCCGAATGAATATAAGATGGCTAATTAGTCAATAATAAACTTTCATTTTATTATTGTATTTAAGATCTTCCAGTGCAAAGAATAAAGAATTTCAGTGCAAAAACTTATATATAGTTTATGCACTCGGGTAGTCGTCACCTTATAATAAGACAATAGTCACCTTATAAAAAGATAAATGTCACTTTATAATAGCGCAACAGGAAATTAGTATCAACCTGGCACACAAAATGCAGCATTTTAAAGGGCTTGCCTAATCTTATCAATGATTTAACAGAAAATATATTCATTGCGCAAAAACAAATCTGAAATAACGTTGTTCATATCGAATTCTATTTTGATTTTCTGTTTAAATCTTGACTATTATGAATGTACGGTTCATGCATTCTTTATATTTGGCAGCTTTATTGGGATTTACCAATTCCTGCATCTCCGATGATCTTTCCGATTGTCCCAATCCTCAATATATAGTGCAGGTATCTGTAAAAGATAAGAATTACAAGAATATTGTAGACTTCCCACAACTTGGATCTAAAGAAGAGAATGCACCGTTCCAACGTTTTGAAGGAACGATCTATTATACTTTAAGCGAATCGACTACCCGTGCCCGGGTGAAAGAGTCTTCCGTGATGACTGTTTATGGCGAAGACCGGACATACTCTATTATTCTTACCGATATTCCGGAGGGAGAATATATTCTGACTGTATGGGGAAACATGACATCAGAATACCCGGCAGGTATCTTGCACCAGAATACCAAAGAGCATACGGACATTTATATGACTACCCGTACACTCCGGCTTGACCGTTCCTATCAGACAACCGAACTTTCATTGGAACGAACTAAAGGTCTGTTCCTGTTACTTTGCTCCAACTTCCCGGCTACAGTGACAAGTGTAGGTCAAAGTATCAACCATCTCTATCAGTCAGTAGATGCAAATTTCAATTATACAGGTAATACGAATATAGAAAAACGTGTACCAATGCAACCAACCATATCTACATGGCTTGCCCCCACTTCAGAAGGTCCTTCAAAGGTAAAACTCATTTTTTATACAGATGATACAAGGGCAACCGCTCCCTTTCCGGAACTGCCGGAGATGGACCTTACCATGAAGCGCAACGAAATATCAGCTATCGCTGTAGATTATAAAAAAACAGATGGCGTATGTGAAGTCTGGATGTTCATCCAAGAACAATGGGTCATGATTCATCGTCTGGATATACAATGATTATTCCCTTATTTTTTACTAAAACCTTTACAATTATGAAGAAATGGATGTTTTTTGTAGCAGCAAGCCTGTCCGTATTTGCTGCATGCTCTAATGAAGATGATCTGACTGTTCAGCCCCAACCGGAGGACGGTAGCGTTATTTTTGAACTTTCGGCCGTAAATAAACTTAGTGACGGCATTTCCACGCGCACTCCGGTGTATAGCCAGGAAGCTTCCCAACATGTCACCCGAGTTAGCATTTATGCTTTCCAGTTTGCTTCTGCCAGTTCCAGCTATCTGTATTATAAGACTTATACGGTGACAGACTGGAGTGATGGAACCACTTTTAAGCACTTTGCTGTGCCTGATGGAAACAAACTTCCTGGGGGAACCTATAAGTTTTTGGCAGTAGGACGTGATGCATCAGACTTGTTCAATATAACTACGCCAACATCTACTACGACTTATGGTGATATGCTGGCTACGATTGCGAGTACGGGACAGGAATCTGAAATCTTTTCCGGTTCGGCAGAAGCTATGGTCACCGATCAAGGTGCCCGTGTAAGCATTGAAATGACCCGTAAAGTTGCCGGTGTGCTCGGATATTTTAAAAATGTACCACAACAGTTGAATAACAGTACAGTGCGATACTTACGCCTGGCGGTGAGCAACTCTAATCAACAAGTGAATCTGACCACCGGAACAGGTATTAATACAACTCCCGTCTCCTATAATATCATAGATCTTGATTTGTCCGGACAGGCAGTGTCCAATGGTGTATTTGCAGGGAATGATCTTTCATCGCAGGGAGTCGTAAAAGTTGCTAACTCACAGTTGGGCGGTGCTTTCTATATGCCGGTTAGCGGAGTAACCATGACTCTTGGACTTTATGACACTTCGGGTACGGCCATTAAGGAATGGACTGTAAAAGATAATACCAGTAATGCCACCACTTTTGATATTCTGGCTAATCACTTCTACTCTTTGGGAACGAAAGGAGCTGCCGGCAGCACGAATGGTGGCACTCCGGGTGACCCGGGTGATGATGACAATCCGATCGATTTATTAATTGACCAGAATATAGTAATCACGATCAGTCCGGCATGGTCACTGATTCATAACCTCATCATCCAGTAAAAAACTTGAATCGTAGATTTTGAGAACAACAGGTATGAAATTGACAAATCATATAATAGCCTTGTTTACGGGAATAGGAATGATTCTCTTGGGTGGATGTTCCACAGAAGAGAACCGGGACCTGTTCCCGGATGAAAGCATCGTTCCTGTGCATTTGGCTATAAGCGGAAACAGCAATTATACTCGTGCCCCGGGTGATGCTGCCCTTTCAGTGAACAGGATACTGATTTTACCTTTCCGTAAAACGAATGAAGCATTGACGGATGATCCTGCCAATTTCGTACCTGAATATAGTTCGGCACGCCAACTGAATGTCAGTTCGTTTCCAGCAGTCGCTACCATGCTGAACTTATCCGCCACATCCACTTATCAGCTGGTTATAATCGGTTATAACCAAAACGATTATGATTTTGCCAATCAGAATAGTGCTACACGGAAGTTCAGTATTCTTTCTACCGTTACACCTGCCACACTGGCAAACTTGTATCTGCAACCAACCAACACACCGGTTGTGCCGGAATTATTTTCCTGTACCGGGACCGGTTATTTAAAAAACGCTCTGGTAGGACAAAAATTCAAACCTTCGCAGGTGGACAATGTGAAAGGAACGCTTACACGGTTAGTAAGTGCCCTAAGCCTGCAAGTAAATAACGTTCCGGGCTACGTAAACGCTATGACTCTAGCAGCCGAACAACTGGTAACGGGTACTAGGATTACGGATGCTGCCCCCTTGACATGGCAGACAGCAGGCGATAGTGGAATAAAGACATTAGGAACGAAAATGCCTGTTTCGGGCAGTGTGAGTTTTAATCTTTATATGCTGCCAACTACCACAACCAGAAACACACTGCTCTATCTGGATGTAGCGTATGGCACCGGTTTCAAGGAACGATATACAGTAAAAATTCCCGATCAGACAGGAGTCGTGTCAGGAAACCGTATTACGTTCGATTCTAATCATTGGGTAAAGATTACTGGAGATTATTCTTCTATTAATCTGGGATTTACCTTATCTGGCAACATCAATCTGGATGATAATGCATGGGATGGTATTCAATAATAATGATAAAAGCCATGAAAACAGCTTGTTTGGTAATAGTAGCTTTATTTTTTTCTTTTCTCTTTGCCGGCTGTGACAAGGAGGAGGACAATCTATCGGAACCGTCTTCCGGGAATCAATCTTCGGAGGAAGTTACATCGGATATACCTGACGGATATTTTGAGGTTATGTTTTCGCCAAAGAAATCCCCCGATACTCGTGCCGCAGTTTCCGGTTCAGATCTCCGGGTGCGTAGTATTCGTTACGTCATCTATAAGACTACCGGCGAGTTTGTGAAAGAAAAAGTAGTATTAAAACCTACTGATTCCGCTCCGGTATGGCCTTTAGCCGCCATGAGAGATACGCTTCCCAAAGGACAATATACTGCTGTATTCCTTGCGAATATGGATAAAACACAATTTCCGATATCAGGAACAGGAGGAAGCACTTATTCGGATCTATTGACCGATTATCAGACTATGCGTGCCAATGCGCGTATCAATCTGCCCGGTTCGGAGTTCTCCGACACTTCTGAATTTTATTTTGCCAACGTGAGTTTTTCGAATACGACATCACAACCTTCTGTTTTGTTACAGCGTATCATTACGATGCTCAATCTCCGCCGCGTGTTTGTAGATTCGCAAACGGCATTGAACTCGCTAAGCAATAATATCGTAACTCAAATCGGTTATAAGAATATAATAAAGACTACAGTACAAGGAGTTCTTCCGGGTTTGTTGAAAACAGCTATGGATCTGGGGGCACTGGGGAATGCAGTATATGCCGTGGTGGGAGGATTGGATGCTGCTGTCAACTTGGTGGTCGGTGTACTAGTTCAACCGGTTACTGATGCATTATATAATCAGTTGTTGCAACAGTTAGTGAATGAAATAGGCCGGACCCTTTCCGGTAACGCCACACAGGATGGCGCTCTGGGAGCTTTGGGAAATTTGTTGAATCCCTGGCGTGGCAGTGATGCCGCCTATGCTTTGGTTACCATTAATAACTTTCCGAAAGCTATGGATTTAGATTTGAACGTAACGGACACTTATTCCGGCAATCATCGCTTCCGTTACAGCTTTACCCCTACTCCCGGAACCACTAATAGTGAAAAAGATATTCTTATCAGAGGATTCCATGGTGTGTTTAACGTACGGGAGATTCATGTAGCCAAACCCGGGCTTATCTCCGGCTTACTGATTGATGAAGTTATAGACGGTAGTCTGTTGCTGAATGGCGCACTGGTGAATATAACCGATCCTATTCAGGCTACAGTAGAGACTAACTATCGCTATCGGTCGGATTACTCTTTCGTCAGCCTGGGATTGAAATCATATACCCAACAAACGGATGGCAATCACTCGTTGACTCTTTCTGTGAAATTGTCCAATATAGCTAATTTGAACGGTATCTTGGAGGGGATTCCACTCCTGGGTCCTGTATTGAATATTACGATTAAAGGGTTAATAGGTAATATTACGGTCAGCGTGCCTATCAATCTGCCTTTATTGGGAGCCGATAATTTAAGCTTGTCCGGTAGCTGGAAAACACCACCAGTGAAATATTAGACTGTTATATGCTCTCTTACTCATAAGGGAAGCATATACAGATTCGCAGTCAGGAAGTATTGGAACTAACCATTCTCCCTCCCTGGTATCAGACATGGTGATTTATTCTCTGTTGTGTAATTTTCATTGCCGCTATCATTATTGAAACCCTGAAACGTAAGGAAGAGAAGCTGAAATGGGTTATGAAGGAACATGAGCAACAGGTATATGAAGAAAAAGTACGTTTCCTTATTAATATCAGTCACGAGTTGCGCACACCTTTAACGCTCATACATTGCGCCACTTAGAGCTTTCAAACAATATACAGGAGAAACACCGACTCAATATAAAGAAAAGCAGAAGCAGGAAAGGAAAAAAGAGTAATAAGAGCTACCCGGGAAATAACTATTTTTCAGGCACAGATTACGCAGATTTCACAGTTGTTTTATGATAACTATCATTCTAAAAACCGTGAAATCCGTGCAACCCGTGCCTGAAAATTTTAATATATTGCAGGTCTCATTGCATACTCAACCATTGACTTTTTTATAGTCTTCCAGGAACTTCTTCAATCCCGAATCAGTCAGCGGATGATTGAGCAATCCTTTGATAGCATTCAACGGGCAAGTAGCAACGTCGGCTCCTACTTCTACACATTCGATAATATGCTTCGTATTACGGATAGAAGCAGCCAATACCTGTGTTTTATAGTCATACGTACGATACATACGTACAATATCCCCCACAAGCCTTACTCCATCTTCACAAATGTCGTCCAAACGACCGACAAACGGTGAAACATAAGTAGCTCCGGCTTTAGCTGCCAGCAACGCCTGTCCTACTGAAAAGACTAATGTACAGTTCGTGCGAATTCCCTTTTCCGTGAAATGTTTGATGGCTTTAATGCCATCGGCAATACAGGGAACTTTTACTACGATGTGCGGATTGAGCGCGGCAAGTTCCTCGCCTTCACGAATCATTCCCTCATAATCGGTTGCTATCACTTCGGCACTTACATCTCCGTTGACAATCTCGCATATCTTGATATAATGTTCACGCTGATTCTGCGTTCCTTTGATACCTTCTTTCGCCATCAGCGAAGGGTTGGTAGTCACTCCGTCAAGTACTCCGAGGTCATAAGCCTCTTGGATTTGCTCCAAATTGGCTGTGTCAATAAAAAACTTCATACTCTTAATTTTTAATGGTTAACGATCTAATAGTCAAAGATAAGAATTTATTTCTATTCATCTCTGATTAAGCAATCGTAATTGACGAATCAAGATATACATCCTGAATGGCATTCAATAATTCCACCCCTTCGTTCATTGGTTTCTGGAACGCTTTACGTCCGCTAATCAATCCCATACCACCGGCACGTTTGTTGACAACGGCTGTAATGACAGCATCACGCAAATCGGAAGAACCGTGAGATTCTCCACCGGAGTTAATCAAACCAACGCGTCCCATATAACCATTGGCAACTTGGTAACGACAAAGGTCAATCGGGTGTTCGGAAGCCAGTTCGGTATACATACGTTCGTCTACCTTGCCGAAGCCGATGGCTTTAAAACCACCATTATTAGTAGGAAGTTTCTGTTTTACGATATCAGCTTTAATAGTCACTCCCAAACGGTCGGCTTGTCCTGTTAAATCGGCAGCCGCATGATAATCGACAGCACCTTTCTTGAAATCATTATTGCGCAGGTAACACCAAAGAATGGTTGCCATCCCCAGTTCGTGAGCATATTCAAAAGCTTCGGCAATCTCCACGAGCTGACGGCGGCTCTGTTCAGAACCGAAATAGATGGTGGCTCCTACCGCTACTGCTCCCATATTCCAGGCTTCTTTGACTGTACCAAACAGTACTTGGTCGAAACTGTTGGGATAAGAAAGTAATTCATTGTGATTCAACTTGACGATGAAAGGTATTTTATGGGCATATTTACGTGCTACGGAACCAAGGATACCAAAGGTGGAAGCGACTCCATTACAGCCTCCTTCAATGGCCAGTTTCACGATATTCTCCGGATCGAAATAGATCGGATTGGGAGCAAATGATGCTCCGGCAGTATGTTCGATGTCCTGATCGACAGGAAGTATGGACACATAACCGGTATTTGCCAGGCGGCCATGTCCCAACAACGTTTGCAGACTGTTTAATACTCTGATGTTCCGGTCCGAATCAATCCATACTTTATCTATTGTATCGGGAGACGGAACGTGAATCAGTGATTTATCAATGGTTTCGCAAGTGTGGTCCAAATAATAACAGGCCTTATCTCTTAATAATTCTACTACTTTACTCATAACTTCATTTTTTAATGTGTAACTTTTCTATTTTTTCTTTCCCTGATTGGCTACTGCTTCCATCAGTTTTTTGATTTCTTCCGGATTTCCCAGGAAATAGTCGTTGCCCACATTCAGGTTTTCATCAAACTCAAAAACGTAAGGCACGGCAGTAGGCAGATTCAGTTTTATTATATCTTCATCGGAGATGTTTTTCAAATGTTTTATGATACCCCGCAGACTATTACCATGAGCCACAACCAATAAAGTATGGGCTGTTTTCAGGCTGGGGAATATATCACTTTCCCAGTAAGGCATGATACGTTCAATGGTATCTTTCAATGATTCGGTACGAGGTAACTCCGCGTCGGGCACTTCATGATAACGGTAATCAAAACGCGGGTTTCGCAAATCACTCTCCGAAAGTGGATTAGGGGCTATATCATAACTACGACGCCACACGAGCACTTGTTTTTCTCCATATTTCTCGGCAGTCTCGGCTTTATTCAATCCCTGCAATTCACCATAATGCTTTTCATTCAGGCGCCAGTTTTTCTCTACAGGTATCCAGTCCAGATTCATCTTATCGAGAACACAGTTCAAGGTTTTCACTGCACGTTTCAAATAGGAAGTATAAGCCTTATCAAAATTGAAACCATATTCTTTCAATGTCTCTCCGGCTTTTTCAGCTTCGGCAACTCCCTTTTCTGTCAGATCGACATCTGTCCAGCCCGTGAAGCGGTTTTCTTTATTCCATGCACTCTCTCCGTGACGAAGTAATACTATCTTTTTCATTTCTAAAATTCTCCTTTCTTCTTTTTATATATACAACAGATTGTTTCTTCACAAAGTTCACTAGAAAACAAATAGTTATCAATACCCAGAAATAATGATTCTTTCTGCAAAGAAGGTATGCGGATCTACAATACGCAACCCGTAGGCATTCTCTGTTTCCGAAGGCAGATAACGCAATACGCTATAACGTGCCATCATCTAAGCTCATTGTGGGATCGTCCGGCCACTCTTTGGCAATAATGGCATTTTTAAATCCTGCTGCTTCAAAAGCAACATTCCAGTCGTTCACACCAGCTTTAAGATAAGGGATCCATTTCTTGGGTATCGCCGGGTCTATATAGTATACAATGGAGCGTTTCGGTTTGGTGAGTTGTTCCCGACGATAACGTTCCGGGCCTTTCGGTTCCAATCGGTAACGCTGAATGATAACTCCACGCGATGTGACTTGCTGTTCATCAGAGAATTCTATCACCGGATTCTGAAAAAAGCCAATCCTTTCATCTGCCAGTCGCGGCCGCATCGGTTCCTTAGGCAACATCACCATACTATTGTTCAGTTTCACAGTCACTGATCCTGTTGCCGCAGCCGGCAGTTTACCGGAAGTTATGTTATAAGTACGCAAAGTTACTACTTCCACATTAATAGGATAGGTCTTTATGGTATCCATAAATGTACGATCCTGCACCAAAGAACCAATACCAAGAATAGAACGGTCACTTGACATAAAGCCACATGTCTTGTTATCACTTAAAAGAAACTTGGAGACGTGTACTATGATTTACCAATGAAATCACAATGTTAGAGTGTAAGATGTATTGATAACAGTTTGCATACAGATTATTATCACTTAATTCTTTACAATCGGAATCCTCATTAAAAGTCATATTGATCCCATCAAAGGTAAGATATTCCCTGCCGATAATATTCGATTCTTTTGACATTGATTACCGGATTAATGGGAATGAAGTACGATTCTCCGTCAAGGATACAGAAATAGGCATCGCTCCGGAAAAACAAGAAGCTATCTTCACCCGGTTTGTGAAACTGAACAGTTTCACAAACCGGCACTAGACTGGGACTTCCTATCTGTGAAAGCATTATCACACAATTGGGAGGTAAGATCGGAGTGGAATCGGAACCAGGAAAAGGCTCTTGTTTTTGGTTTACACATCCGCTTCATTAGAAGCGAGATGCCCACTACATATAATCAACCCCAAAATAGTTATCGATTTCTCTTTAAGAAAATACGGTCTGTTATAGTGTTCGGAAGTTCCGATTCATAATGCGTCACCATAATCATCGTTTTATCCCTACGCTGGCAGAAAGCTTCGATAACTTTCTTTACCCGGCGACGATTATAGGTATCCAATCCATGAAGCGGCTCATCCAGAATGAGCAGTTCGGGGTCTTTGACGAAAGCTCTTGCCAGCAAAGCCAAACGCTGCTCTCCGCTGGAAAGTTGCAGGAAAGGTTTATCTTTCAAGTCTGCAATGCCGAATATATCCATCCACCATTCACAGATAGCCATCTGCTCCGGTTGAGGACGTTTGTACAGACCGATACTGTCATGCAGACCGCTGGCTACGATTTCAATAGCCGGCAAGTTTTTGAGATAAGCACGATGCATCTCCGGACTTACATAACCGATGTGTTTCTTGATTTCCCAAATACTTTCTCCTGTTCCTCGCTTACGTCCGAAAAGACTGATGTCGCAAGCATACGATTGCGGATTATCCGCACAGACAAGGCTCAACAATGTTGATTTTCCTGCACCGTTCTCGCCACTCAATGCCCATTTTTCACCACGAGACACGGTCCAGTCCAGTTCTTTCAGAATGGTTCGGTCACCATAACGGATGCTGACTTTATTCAGTTTTACTACTTCATCCGAGTCGTAATTATTGCCATTATAAGGCAAGTTTATAATCCGCTGCTGCAAGTCATCGAAAGAGGCAGTCACATCTCTACTGCGAAAAGCGTCCAAATAGGCTTCACGCTCCATTTTAGGAAAGACTTCCATCTTATCCACAGGAATGACATGAGTGATAAATGAAGGTATATCATCCAACATGGAAAGTACCAGAATAATCTGCACGGACGACATTTTCGTCAGGCGTTCAAGTAAAGAAAATAACAATTCGCGTGTAGGAGCATCCAGTCCGATGAACGGATTATCCATTATTAAGACACGGGGAGCTGTTAATAAAGTTTTGGTAAGTTGGAATTTGCGTAATTCACCACTGGAAAGAAGAATGATTTTCTTATCAAGTAACGGTTCGATACGGAAGAGTTCAAACAGTTCATGTTGCAGATGTTCGTCTTTGATTTCTCCCAGCATTTCACGAACATCGGGAGCCTCATCCTGATCATGAGCGTTCCAACGTTGCTGATAGTAGTAATTGGCATCAGCTGCTCCGTAAGTATCGCGAAAGGCAATGTATTTCACATTATCATAAAGAGTTTGGGTGGCAGAAGGGGAAAAATCATATTGCACAGTTCCTTCACGCAATGGATATTTTCCGAGGAGGGTGTCTACAAAAAGACTTTTTCCACCACCATTGGGACCTACAATGGCTATGTGTTCGTTCGCTCCGATAGTTGCCGTGACAGGTTTGGCTAAACGCACAAGCGGGTTGCGTGCTACGCCCCCCGCCATGCAGAATGTATTTTGACTCATATTCTTTTATTCTGTTTCGTTATTGCCCGCAAAGGTAACAATTTTATCATAAAAGACGTCTATATGCAAACATATTCTTATCATTTCTATTGATTGGATAGCTTTAGTTCATGGAAAAACAAAACTTCCTTTATTTAGTAAATCCATAAGGAGGACATTCAAAATTGGTCATATCGAGTTGATATTCCATCATGTCTTTCAACTCGTGTACCGGACGTTCTAGTTCGTAAGGTATCGGTTGCTTACTGAATTGCCCGAAGTAAAGCAAACAGGCATCCCGCCACCAGACTGCATCACGTGCCTGAATCTTCAAGCGATGTTGCACTTCCTGAAAACGTTCGGAATCGATATACGGCTGCATACTATCCCACACTTTCTGAAAGTTTCTCACTTCTTTTACGCCACGGTCATACGCATAACACATTTCTGTCCAAAGCGTACGTCCATTCTTCATCTGATGGTTCCAGGAAACATGGTGAAACCAGAGAAGCATATTTTCCGGGCAAGTATCCACATTGTCCAGTCGCTCACACAGTGGGGAATGATATTGTCCGGTAGCATTACTTCCCGTACTGCTACGGTCGAAACCGATTCCTAAACTGTCAGCACGGTGATAATAGGAAGGCATCCAATCGGGACGGGCATTGGGAATATCGCACCAGGGTTCCGGTCCGTAATGATGTCCCCAAGCAAAAATATGATGCAAGCCAAGCGGCATCATGTAGTTTACCACTGCTTCTCTTGACTTCTGAAGAACTTGGGAATTGAGTAGAGAGAGTTGAGAGAATAGTTGTTCTTTCTCTTTTTGCGCAACTTCTCCTGTTAAAAGATTGGACTGTGTATCAACGACCGGAAGAAAAGTCTGCCTCAACCACTCTTCACCGATTTGTTCGGAAGAAAGTGAATGTTTCCACGCCAGACGGCCGAAAGCATACCAGTTGGCTTGGGCAAAAGGATGTCCGCACCAATTAGTGTCATCACCGATATTGGTGACACCGGCAATAGCAGTCAATGAATGAGGGAACAAAGAGCCGTCCGTCACACGGGCAATAGTAGAACCTTCACCCTGCATGTATGTATCGCTATCCAGACACTCTTTCCACATAGGAGCAAGAAAAGCAAGATGGTTAGAAAAGCCGAGATATTCCTGTGTTATCTGGAATTCGGGCATAACCGCCGTTTTCTTCATCGCTCCGAACAACGGACTGAATGGTTCGCGAGGTTGGAAATCAATCGGGCCGTTCTTTATCTGTACAATGACGTTATCCCGGAATTTTCCGTCCAAAGGTTCAAATTCAAGATAAGCTTGTTTGGCACGGTCGCTGTCGGTAGGCGAGTAAACGAAAGCGCGCCACATCACGATGCCGTGATAAGGTTTCAATACATCGGCAAGCATATTAGCTCCTTCGGCATGAGTACGCCCGTAGTCACACGGTCCGGGTTGTCCTTCGGAGTTTGCTTTCACCAAAAAGCCTCCGAAATCGGGTATCAGCGAATAGATATCTTTGGCTTTCTTCTTCCACCAGGCAATCACCTCTTTATCTAACGGATCGGAGGTGGATAAACCACCTAAAGCAGCCGGAGAAGAGAAGTTGATTGAAAGATATATTTTCAAACCATAAGGACGGAAGATGTCTGCCAGAACCTTGACTTTCCGCAAATAATCATCAGATAATATCTTAGGACTTGCATTGACGTTGTTTATCACAGTAGCATTGATACCGATGGAAGCATTGGCACGTGCGTAGGCTTCATAGCGGTGAAAAACAACAGAAGGAAGTTCGTCCCATTTCCAAAGCGAATGTCCGGCGTAACCACGTTCGATTGTACCGTCCAGATTATCCCAATGATTCAAGATACGAATTCGGTAATCCGGTTTCTCGGAGACATTTAAAGACTTCAATGTTGATTCGGATAATTGTCCGGTAGCTTGCAGACGAAGCAGATGATAAGTTCCGTAAAGTATTCCTTGCTCACCGGAAGAGGTAATTGTCAGATGGTTGCCGTCTTTAGAAGCGCGGATGATGTATCCGTCATTTCCTAATGCACGCAGTTCCTTATTTTTCTGTATTTCCAACGTTATGGGGATTCCTCCCTGCCAAAAGTTCTGCAATTCGGAAACGGCGATATTTAATGTAGGAGATTGTTTCTTATTCATTATTATTGCTTTTGCTCCCGTTGGATAACGAAGCCACAAAGCGCTCCCATCTTCTGCATAAACAGAAGGAAAACAGAATAAAAAAACTAATATCAATATAGATATAATCCTCATAAGTAAATGAATCAAATTATCAGTTAATGACTATTCATCCAGTCCTTCAATCGTGATGATTTTTCCATCAGCATCGTATTGCAGTTCACAGACTTTCAGGCTACGAAGCCAGGTTTTCCCTTCGGAAGGTACGCAATCGTGATGGAACAGATACCATTTACCTTTGAACTCAACAATAGCATGATGAGTAGTCCATCCCACTACCGGAGTCAGGATAACTCCCTGATAAGTAAATGGTCCATAAGGATTGTCACCTATCGCGTAACAAAGTAGATGGGTATCGCCTGTAGAATAAGAGAAATAATATTTCCCATTATATTTATGTACCCAGGAAGCTTCGAAGAAACGACGTTCTGTATCTCCTGCTGTCAGAGGTTTACCGTTTTCATCCAGAATGACTAACGGACGCGGTTCTTCCGCAAACTCCATCATATCATCACTCAAACGAACAACACGGGATGGTAAGGCTTCCTCCTCTCCTTCGGGTAAAATGGCTGATTCTAATGCTTTATTATTCCGGTAACGTTGAAGCTGTCCCCCCCACAGTCCGCCGAAATACATATAATAATTACCATCCCCATCATTCCAGACAGCCGGATCGATGCTGTAACTTCCTTTCATCGGGTTTGCTTCCGGAATAAAAGGTCCGTATGGTTTATCGCTCACAGCTACTCCGATACGGAATATGTCGTTTTGGTCTTTCAATGGAAAATACATATAATATTTACCGTCTTTAAAAGCAACATCACAGTCCCAAAGCTGACGGCCTGCCCAAGGAATATCTTCCGTAGAAAGTACAACCCCGTGGTCAGTAATCTCTCCATTCATTACATCATCCATAGAATACACATGGTAATCTTTCATATTGAAATGATCTCCGTTGTCATTTTCGGAAATACCGCTTTCCCAGTCATGAGAAGGATAAATGTAAAGCTTACCATCAAATACGTGTACGGCAGGATCGGCCATATAGTCGCCGGGCACTAAATATCTTTTTTCTGTTTTCATGGTTTTATTCTTTTTACAAAGTTATAGTTCTAAATTAGCTTTATAAATGGGTATTTAATGAGTTCAAATTTGCAGAGGTCGTGTACAGCTCTATACAGAGATCGTGTACAGCTCTATGCAGAGATCGTGTATAACCCTATGCAGAGGTCATGCAAATTTGAGTCCATTTCGTTAAATTATCATTTCTGCATTGCCTCATTGATAATCAAACTGACTACGGGTTTCGGCTGATAACTGCGGTCGAAAAGTAGCGGATAATCCGTACGCCCTCTCATCGGCCAGTCATTACGCCAAGTATCCAGATCGGTTACCCCCCAAAGGGTAACTCGTGTGATGATATCCTGATGTTTCAAAAACAGGCGGAAGAAATCATTCATCCGTTCGGTCCATGCTTTCGATACATCCTCCGGCAATCCATTGGGATAAGGATTCATATCCTTTTTATATTCGAACGAAGCGGAAACTTCTGCACCTATGTTTTGCTTCGGTGTGGGCAATACCGTCAGATCGAGTTCTGTAACCATCACTTTCACCCCTGCCTCTGCAAATGCAAGCATACTCTTTTCAAACTCGCCGACCTCCGGATAGTCCATACCGATGTGTCCCTGCATACCTACCGCATCAATACGGATGCCACGCCTTTTCAATGCTTTCACCAGTTTTACGACTCCTGCCCTCTTTCCGGGATTAGCCATAGAAAAGTCGTTGTAGTAAAGTTCTGCGTCCGGATCAGCCTCATGTGCATATTGGAAAGCCAACGGAATATACTCTTCTCCCAAAATCTCATAAAACTTGCTTTTGCGATAAGACCCGTCATCTTCTATCGCCTCATTCACTACATCCCAGCCTATGATACGGCCTTTATATCGTTTCACAATAGTAGTGATATGATCTTTCATCCGTTTCTTCAAAACTTCCGGAGAAACATTCTTTCCTTCCCCATCCACACAGAACCAAGGAGAAAGTTGTGAATGCCATATCAAAGTATGTCCCGTGATGACCATCCCGTTCTTCTCCCCAAAAGCAACAAATTCATCCGCTTGCGTGAAGTTATAACGATTTTCCTCCGGGTGCATCTCCTGACTCTTCATGCAATTCTCCGCTACAATAGCATTAAATTGTTCCTGAATTACGCGCACTCCTGCTTTATCCTGACCGGACGCTTGTCGTGTATTCACCGCTGTTCCTATCAGGAACTTACCCTTCAAAGCTTCTTTCAAAGTCTTTTTTTCTTGTGCAAAAGCTACCGAAGTACTAGTTATCAGGGCCACAACAGCCAACAAAAAAACTGCGGTTGTTCTTGTCGAAGTCTTCATATAGTCTATCTATTAGTTATAGTTATTAATCAATTGTTTTCCAGACGGCGTTTTGCCAGATCGTCCTGAATATGCTCATTCAACTTCTTAGAAATAGGATAAAAAAACAAAGCAATTACTCCTACAAAGAAAGTGATGGCAGGAATCACGCTAGATGTCAAACGAATGCCGAAAATAGCGCTTTCCGTCTGCACTGTATTAGAAACAAAACCGAACGAATCGACAATTGCACCGCAAATAGCTCCCCCTATACCCAGTCCGGCTTTCAGGGCAAAGACTACACCTGCAAATACAAATCCTGTCGCACGACGATGGTTCACCCATTCGGAATGATCGGCAACATCTCCCATCATTGCCCAAAGCAATGGAATAGTAGGTGCGTATGCCAAACTCTTCAAACAGTTAATAATAAAAATCGTACTGATGTTTGTCGAATCTACCACAAAAAACAGGGCTGTAAAAAGAGCTGTCAATGTCAGGCAGATCAGAAATACATTTCGCTTGCCAAAGATATTGGAAAGAAATCCGGAAAGCAATATTACACCCGCCAAAGTGATAACCTGACCAATCATATTGAACAAACTGAAACCTACAGCAAACACATTACTATGATCGGGTTGCGCAATCAGTCCGAAAGCATCAAGAAAGGTGTGCCACATACCATAAGTTTCTCCTTCTACCCGTACTAATCCGAAGTTCTGCAAGAAATCAAAAAGGGCTGTTTTATCTACGAAGTAATTAAAGTAGTAAGACATACTGCTTCCCCACATAGCCAATGTCGTAAACAAAAAGAGGGTTAGGATAAACATCGCTTTCCATGGACGGCTGCTTACGATATCTTTGAAATCCTGTTTCACGGAAGTTTTCTGCCCCACGGGAGGCGTGATACGCTCTTTGGCGGAGAAAAATGTGATTACTAAAAGAACAACTCCGATGATGGCAAACAGGGTAATCGTCAGAAACCATCCACGTTGGTCATCGCCTTGCCCAAACTTGGAGACTAACGGCAAAGTAAGTCCCTGCACTATAAAAGTGGCGATTGTAGCAGTCACAAAACGGACGGACGAAATACTGGTGCGCTCCTTTATGTCACTTGTCATCACACCGCCCAAAGAAGCATACGGGGTATTATTGAAGGAGTAAATAGACATTAATAAGGTATAAGTGATACCTGCATAAATAATCTTCCCACGCTCACTCAAATCGGGTGTCGTAAATGCCAGAATGAAGAATACGGCAAAAGGAATAGCTGTCCACAACAACCAGGGGCGATATTTACCCCAGCGGGTGTTGGTCCTGTCGGACAAGATACCTACCACCGGGTCGACAAATGCATCGAAAATACGTGCGACCAACAATATCATACCTGCTGCTGTTGCTTTGATTCCAAAAACATCTGTATAGAAGAAGAGTTGGAACATCATCATCATCTGGAAAATCAGGTTCGCCGAACCATCACCCAAGCTATAACCGATTTTCTCGGCCATCGACACTTTTTGAGTCTGTGTTTTCATGGTACTACTATCTTTTTTAATTTATTTGACTCTTTGTTGAAAGACTGCCTGGGAAACACGTTGTCCCAACGTCTTTTTATCCAATGGATGAATATCATTCCATTCTCCTAAATCACCATTTTTAATTAGAGTGACATTTTTATTTGTATTGGCTACTTCTGCCTGCACTTTCCGGAACTCCGCCCAGGCAGCACGTCCTCCTTTATCTTCAGGTGAGAGGAAATCCGCCAGTTCAATCACATAGAAAGGCATATCAGGTCGATTCCAACGCTGTCTCCAATCTGCAATCATCGCCGTCAACAAGTCTTTATATTCATTTCTGCGAGACACATTCGATTCACCCTGATACCAGATAACACCGGATACCGTATAATTCAATAAAGGAGCAATCATGGCGTTATAAAGTCCCACGGGTTTATAATGAAAAGCTGTCTGTCCCGGAGCAGCAGGCATGGGAGCGCCAAGACGATATCTCCAGTTACCTTCGAGACTAATCTCCGATTCTCCTTTTTCCGGCTGACCTTTTCCGAAAAGTATCTTATAAGGCTTCTCCTTTACAAAGTGAGGGAAGCCGCCATAGCTGAAAAGACGTATGGTTATCGTATTTTTTCCAGCTTTCAACAATCCGGCGGGAATGGTATAAATACGTGGTGGATATTGATAAGAAACTGTTCCCACAAACGTACCGTTCACATAGACGGAGTCTACATCTACAATACATCCCAGACGGAGAGTTGCCTTTTCTCCCGCTTGTTGCCCGGACACTTGAAAATCTTTTCGGAACCAGTGGGAACCATTGATTGTATTCAATCCGTTAGTAGCCCAGCCGGAAGCAAACAAGTCAGTCGGTGTCCAATCACTGTCATCATAGTCGGCAGCATACCAAGGGGTGGCTTCATGCATTCCTTTATCTCCCTGATACAGTGTTACATTCCAGGCACGGCTTTTCTTGCTCTCTTCTTTTTTCATTGACTCTACCAAGTCATCTGATTCGTAGATACGTTTTTCGTTCAGATAATAAGGAAAAGGCTTCAAACCTTCCTCACTGATCCACGCTTCTACCGGTGAACCTCCGACACTAGAGTTTATGATTCCTACCGGAATTTTTGTTTTCTGAAAGTAATCTTTAGCAAAGAAATAAACCAAAGCAGAAAATGACATTACATTTTCAGGAGTCATAGCCTTCCAGGAGATTCCCGGAATATCTGTCTGCGGAGCATGAAAGTTATACAATAGAGGAGTTTTTATATAACGTACCATCGGATAATTACTGTCTGTAGATATTTCATCCCGAAAACGGTCTGTAACCCGTGAAACGGGTAATTCCATATTCGACTGACCGGAACATACCCAAACGTCCCCCACAAGAATATCCTTCAATTCTATATCATTAATAATCATCGTGTAAGGTCCACCAGCTTTCAATGCAGGTAAGGTTACTTTCCAGTTGCCTCGCGCATCAGCAACGGTCTTATATTTCTCTTTTTGGAAAGTGATACCAACAGTTTCATCAGGATCAGCCGTCCCCCAAATATTGACAGGCTCCCCGCGTTGAAGCACCATTCCGTCGGAAACAAAAGCGGGAAGTTTAACCTTTGCTTCGCCCAACACAGCGAAGCAAAGGAACACAACTACTAACCCAACCTTATAAAACCAATACTTATTCATTATCCATTCTTTTATGTCTTTATTTCATAGTAATCCGGAAAGAGAAACAATCCGTCCTGAATTCCACTTTGCAAACTTAGGAAGTTTCTCTCCGCTTACCCAGAATTTTTGATTCAAATCATTAGTCGCTTGTTACATCATCGTTTACGTATGTTACAAATACTTGTCGTAATGTTACACCCAAATTGAGATTGCCGATGAATAGGAGGAAAATGAAGGATTTAGAAAGAGCGGATCACAGTAGTTATTGTTATTCATTCTATCTATTTTAAGATGATACCAGCTACTGTAATCCTTACTTTCTCCCTCTTTTATGTTATAAAATCATTTATTGCAAATCTCCGGTAAAGTCCTCGCTGACGTCTTTGCCAGCCAAACCGTCGGCTACTCCTTTGTAAGCATGCTTGCGGGCATAGTTTGCATCCCAAAGGTTAGGAGCATCATTCGGTATCCAATTCACATGTTCTTTTTCATTATCTGATACTCCCCAAATGGTGATACCATATTGCTTATCCACTGGAATATACTTTTTATACATATCAATTACATACTGATACATTTCTGCCTGCTGTGCCAGATTTTCAGTAGTGGGCGACGATGTATTAACCTTGATATCCAACTCGGATACTTTTATCAGCTTACCGGTAGCACCCAGTTTCTGGAACATTTGAGCGATATTGTCTTTATTGGAATCAATAGCAATATGCATTTGTGTACCAATACCATCTACTTTGGCCCCTTTGCTTTCAATGTATTCTACATATTTAATCAGACCATCGCATTTATTGAGGTTATACTCCAGATTATAATCATTAATGAATAGTTTGTCATTCGGGTTTCCATACTGACGCGCAAGTTTAAAGGCTTCTACCGCATAATCTTTCGGAGTTAAGAAGTAATCCTGCCAATAGAATTCATCAGATGCCAAATCAGTTTTGTCTTTACCACTCTTAATATCTGATGTTTTTCCGTCATCCATCGGTTCATTAACTACATCCCATGCATGAACGTGGGATTTGCAATGAGTGACCATCTTAGAAATCCAGTCTTCCATCGCATCTCTAATGATTTCAGCTTTTTGTTCATCGGTCTTTTCGATAATAGTAGGACCGGAAGCGCGGGTAATAGAACGTGTCTCCATCACTTTTTCCGATAATACAATATTATCAAAATAATAATCACCTGCACTAACTCCGAAATTGATGCATAGACGATTCATATCCTCTTTAGACACTGTAAATTCTTTCTTAAACTCTGTCCAAGTCGCACTCACACTTCCATCTACATAACATTCACCTGCATAACTGGTTGAATTCTGAATTTGAATCTGGAAAACTGTTGAAACACTTGCTTTAATCATCGCAGAGAATTCATAAGTCTTGCCCACTTCCAAAGGAGTATCAAGACCATATCCGGCCTGTGCCTTATATGCATTGCCAGCTCCCCCATCAACAGAGCTAGTCAGTTTCATCGAGTATGAACTTCCATACCCTTCACCTTCTTCCGAAATAACAGCCTTTCCACTACTCCAGGCTCCCCATGGACTAATGGTCTTACTTTCAAAGTCACCATTACTAATGAGATTTACAACCGTAGGCTCCGCATCTTTATCTGTCACTACAATATTGTCTACATAATAAGTCACATTTGGTAAATAGCCAAATTCAAATGCAAATTGAAATGTAGTACTCGTAAAATCATTCACAGTAATTTTAACCTGTTGCCATTGAGATGTCGTTTCAAAAGCTTCCGTCCAATTACCACCTGTGGCATACCAGTCTTTATATGGATAGTTATTCTCCAATCCACTAAAGGTCAACCTAGCTTTCCCTGATTCATCCGAACGGACAAAAAATGAAATTTCATAATTATGTCCGCTTACTGCAGATATGTCTGGAGTATATAATTGTACAGAATGAGATGCTGTTACAGATGATCCTACCGCAAACTTCAGCGCTTTGGAAGTTGGCGTCAATCCTTCTCCTTCCACAACAGACATGGCATCACTTCCATTCTTACGATTCCAACCATCAAAAGTGCCATCTTCGATGCCGGATAAATCTAATAAATTACTTCCAGCCGGTCCCGGAATAACCTCCGGCGCTATCAAGCTATTCAGATAATTCGCATTCTGGTTAGAATGCCAAACCAGACAGTGACCATAAATGCTGATACCGGCTTCTGTCGTCTTGGTAAACAACTGGTCGACCTTATCAAACTTCAAATTGCCTTTAGAATCGACCATAGGTCCATGTTTCATAGCATAACCAATCGTTAAGTCATTAAAGTTTTCATTTACGATATTGGTCGTTGTCTCGTCACCAAGATATTCATCCATCCCTACTCCAATACCCAACTTAAAGTTGGGATCGGATAAGTATTCTTTCAATGGTTTGTAGCGAGAAATTTTTTCAGCCAACTGCAAAGGTAGTTCGGAAGAAGTAATCGCTCCATGTGCCGGGTCCTTATACCACTCCATTTTATTATCGTCGCACGATGTCAATATGAGAACTGACAAAGCAACAAACGGAAGCATATTTCTGTATTTCATAATCGTTTCAATTTAAAGTCATTATTATTCTGCGTCTTCTCCGTTATCTGGGAAATCTGTATAGTCCGGCTTCGTCAAAGGCACGACACGCCAGTTATCAATATAAATTTTCACAGAAGTAGCTTTGGACAGAAATTCTGTTTCTTTATCCGAGCTTGCACCCGTAATCTTATCCAGTGTGATATCTGAATTTTCAAAATAGAAACCGAAGTTAGCATAAGAAGCAGACGCACGAGTAGCAGCCACATCGGCAAAAGTAACCCAAGCTCCACTAGATGCTTTCGATTTATAGAATTCACTGAACGGAACAGTTACAGTCTGCCAACCGGTTGTCTGGAATGGAACGATTTTTCCATCTACAATCCATGGAACATAATTGTAACAATCTCTCTCCCATTCTCCGCCGTTGAATCCGTTCTGACCACATATCTTTAAGAATCCGGATTCAGACCAAGGTTCAGGAACATAAATTTCAAACTGAATAGCACATTCGGCAACAGGAGTTTCAGCAGGAACACCTAGCGTCAGCCAGTCAGGATCAGTGCCATTACCGGCTGTCCAAACTTCAGCACAACGATTTTTCGCCGCAGCTATCGGCAACTGTCTTTCCAACGGTAAGCGGCAATAAGCACCTTGCGACACATTTCCTTCGCCAATCGAAGCTGATTCTAATTCAGTTGTTTGAATCATACTTTCAGCATCGCCCCATGCTCCTTGCGCACCCACTCCATCAAAGTTCAACAACAAGCCTTTCTTATAATTGAAATAAGCAGGAGAATAAGCACCACCATTAGAACCTTCCACGAAAATAGCACCTCCTTCATCAGAAACTCCGGCAGGCATGTCTACCATAAAATATTCACCGTCAGGATCAGAGATTATATCATCTGTTACCACCACACCTCCGGGAAAGACAACTTTTGCTATTTCCGTCAATCCAGTTCCATAGACAATAACAGGCTCACCCACATTCGGCATACAGTTGGATATTTTTGTTATAGACGGTGCAGCAGCACGAATCTGGAAATCATAAACATATTCACCCCCATCTTTCACCAGACGAATCGTATTACGTACATTCTCGTCTGCCTCTGTTGTAGGAACTTTACTGTTTACACTAACCAGAAAAGATTTATTCGAAACAAACACCGGATTAAAATAGCAGTTATATCCATTAATATACACCTTCTTCAATCCGTTGAATCCTTCACCTTCAATTCGTATCAGTTGCCCCAAACGGGCAAAATCAACCAAACGGTCAGGAACATCAGACTTTGCATCTTCCAAATAAATTCCCGTAATACTCATTACAGAACTTCCTCCGTTATTATCATCGTCGTCATCACACGAAACAAATGAACAAGAGCAGATGAGCAGACTCACCAATAAGCCAAAGGCCTTTATGCTGTTTTTATATATCAAACTTTTCATTCGTATTCTCGTTTTTAGTTAAACAAATCGGTTATTCTGTCTTCCTTAAATACGTAAGGAACAGGATCTGCTTTCAGCAAAGGATTTTGTACCGTCTCCGATTCCGGATATGGAAGGAGGAATATACTGGAATCAACATCTCCAATAGCACGCTTGGTCTCATCCGAATCTTCATCCCTCTTCAACGTTTGTGTCTCCGAGTCCCAGATAACAGGAATAGCAGTACCTCTATCCTGTCCTGTGATATAATTTAGTACTTCCTGCTGTTTATAGTAAGCTCTACGCACCAAATCGTACCAATATTGTCCTTCCAGACAGAGTTCCAGTCTACGTTCACGACGAATATCTTCATAAGAAATAGAACTTTTAGGTTCCAGCCCGGCACGTTTACGTACCTTATTAAAATACTCCATTGCATCAGCATCATCCGTTGAAGGGTTATTTCCTAATACAGCCTCTGCATAAATCAGATATACTTCTGCCAGGCGCAACATATAAGTATTGATAGGAGTACTACCGGAAGTGATCTTCGCATTATCTTTACTGGAACCACAAACGTATTTCTTACAATAGATTCCGGAAACAGTACCCGATGCTTTCTTCTCACAGGTATATCCTCCGGTTGCCTTTTGTATTTCAGGATAGTAGTCGCCATAAGCCATCCAAGTCGGCTGACGTCGTTTATCCCCTTTTTCATACTCCCAAATCACGTCTGGTTGTGCAAAAACATAACCACCCCATGCACGGTCATTACCAGTGATAGCCGATTCGCAAGCGAAATAATCCTGTATCGTGTTACATTCTCCATACGTTCCGTTACTAACCCATTGCAAGGCAAACAATGTTTCTGAATTGTTATTATTGTCAATCATAAACAGATCGGCATAATCAGTCATCAATTCAAAATTTCTATTTTCTATCACCTTTAAAGCTGCTTTCTTTGCCAAATCCAAATAATTCTGGTTACGGGTCGCACTATTAGGGTTACTACTGTAGCCAGCATACGTCAGATAAACACGTGATAATATTCCAAATGCACTGTATTTATTTACACGTCCGGCAGCGGAAGAAACTTCCGGCAAATATTTAGCGGCAAACTCTAAATCACGTATTGCAAACTCATAAACATCACTAACCGGACTGGTATTCACAATCGGATTGGCTACCAGTTCATCCGTGTTCTCATTAATAATAACATTCCCCCATAACATCGCCAAATAGGAATAAGCAACCCCACGCATAAATCGTGCTTCAGCTATATATGGATTCTTCACTTCTTCACTATTGGATGAATTCCCTTTAATTCCATTAATAATCTTATTGGTTTGCTGCACAACATTATATAATGCCCCCCAAGCTGAAACCAATGGTCCCGTCAATCCGGTTTCTGTCAAGTCGGCAAAAGGATAGACATAATTAGAGGTAGTTGCACAAAGATTGAATCCGCGTCCGTCACCCAGTCCATAATAGAACTTATCGTTAAAGTCGAACCACACTTTATTATACAAAGGTGCCGTTGCTGCCCGGAAGTCATCTTCCGTTTGATAAAAGTTGTCTCCTGCAATATTGGAGTTATCTTCAGAATCGAGGAAGTCACTGCATCCTGTGAACGCTAAAGCCACAGCCAACATGAAAGAGTATATGTATTTACTTGTTTTCATATTTAGTCACTTTAAATGATTAAAAGGTTAAATTCAGACCGAATGTATAAATTCGCGGAGAAGGATAACGATAGTTATCGAAGCCTGTCAGCAATGCATCCTGATTAGCAGAACCGATTTCCGGATCCATACCTTTATATTTCGTGAAGGTATATACATTTTGCAGATTGCAATAAAGTTTCAGATTCTGAATACCAATCGGTGCCAGCCATTTACGTGGAAATGTATATCCGAAAGAAATAGACTGAATACGCAGGAAAGAACCATCCTCTACAAATCTGTCGCTAAAACGGTAATTAGAATCATCCGTGCCTTTAGCAATAGCCATACGGCAAGCATAAGGGTCGCCTCCCACAATCTGTATATTCCGGTAATCATCCGGACCATTCGGGTCAATCAAAGCCAACTGTGCATAGTCTAAAGCTGATTTCAGAATATTATTGTTACCACGTGGGTTTTCCAGTTCACGACGTCCCCAGTTTACGACTTCATTACCTACTGATCCTGTCAGGTTAATGCTCAAATCAAAACCTTTATAAGAGAAAGTATTTCCAAAGCCAAAAGTAAAGTCCGGTTCAGGATTACCTATATAAGTACGGTCTTGTTCATTGATAACTCCGTCTTTATTTACATCTTCAAAGATATAATCACCAATCCATACACTATTTTTAGAGATAGACATACCTTCGGGCAACGCTACCGGCTTGACAGCTCCAGAAGCATCTTTATAATAAAAATCTGTTGCCTTTTCAAAGCGCCCAATCACTTTATAACCATAAAACTGCCCGATAGGGTTTCCTACTGATGTACGAGTCAGTACTGTTATCGTTTCACCAGTCTGATTACTTTTATCTATCAAACTGGTCGCTGTATCCAGTGATTTCACTTTATTACGATTCATTGAGAATACTACATTACTCCTCCATTGGAATCCGCCTTTGTCGATATTCACAGTATTTAAAGTCAATTCAATTCCTTTATTTTCCAAAGAGCCTACATTCTTCCAAGGCGCGGAAGTGGATCCCTGACCGGAAGTTCCGACATAAGCAGGCAGAGGCACTTGTAACAACAAGTCATTAGTCTTCTTGTAATAAATATCAGCGATCAATTCTATTCTGTTCTGGAAAAGATTAATATCAAGTCCGAGATTACTTGAATAAGTTGACTCCCACTTCAATTCAGGATTAGGAGTATTACCAGCCAGTAATCCAGTTCCCCAAACAGTAGCTACGGATGAATAAATAGCTTTGTAAGCATTATTGGGCACATTCTGATTACCTACAACACCCCATCCTAAACGGAGTTTTAGATTATTAATAATATTGTTGTCCTTCAAAAATGATTCATTGGAGACTTTCCATGCCAACGCTGCTGACGGAAACCATCCCCAACGATTATCTTTGTAAAATTTGGAAGAACCATCACGACGAAGAGTAAAGGTAAGCAGATATTTGTCATCATACGAATAGAACAAACGACCGAAGTAAGACAAAATTGAACTTTCTCCGCTATTACCGTTATTCTTAGCCGTTGCAGCATCACCTAATGTCAAGTCAGTTGCTGCATTAGATAAATATCCCATACGACTTCCCATCAGATATTCCCATTTACTTTCCTGCATTTCCTGACCAATCATCGCATTCACATTGTGTACGCCAAAAGTCTTCATATAATTTACAATATTTCTCCAACTCCAGAATTTATTATATGACTTGGAGAAAGTACCCTGACGATCTGTATTTTCAATCGCGCCAAAAGTATATGAAGGATCAAATTTATACGTATTAGTCACACCATAATCAAAAGACAATTCTGTTTTAAATGTCAGTCCGTCAATGATAGTAGCTTCAGCGTAGGTATTTGCACGGATACCCATTTTCTCATTACGGTTATCCTTTATCATGGCAAGCCCTACCGGATTGGTCTGTACCCACTCGTCTGTATCCGGTCCGTCGAATGTGCCTTCCGCATTACGAACAGCAACACTCGGACTCTGTAACAAAGCAGTTCTAATCAACGACTCATCAGACACTGTCAACTTCTGACGAGAATTACTAAATGCGAAATTAATACCCATTTTCAGATACGTTTTCACTTGTGCATCAAAACTCCCCCGTAAGTTCAGACGTCTGAAACCCGAACCGATGGCAATACCGTCCTGATTGAGATAACCTGCTCCTAAAGCATAGTTACTTTTATCGGTTCCTCCGGTAACAGAAAGGTTATGACTGGTCATCATGGCTTTAGAAAACATTTCATCCTGCCAATCTGTACCATCACCCAATAAATCCGGACGAATAAAATTATTATCTTTGTTTACAATTCCCCAATCGTTTCCTGAATAGTCTTTGCCAGAACGAACATTCTTATGTTCTGCATATTCACGCAGATTCAGCATATCCAGTTTTTTGGGCATTTCCTGCCAACCTATATACCCGTCATATGTTATTTGCGCCTCGCCTTTTTGCCCACGCTTGGTAGTAATCATAATTACACCGTTTGCAGCTCGCGCACCATAGATAGCAGTAGCAGAAGCATCCTTTAAAACGTCCATAGAAACAATATCGGAAGGGTTAATAGATGCCAGGGCATTATCACTTCCCGAGCCTGTAGAGCCATCAATGATAACGCCATCAATGACAAAGATAGGCTCATTGGAGGCATTCAACGAATTGATACCACGAATACGTATAGAAGAACTACCTCCGGGCATACCACTATTGGCTTGTACCTGCACACCGGCAGCACGTCCTTGTAGTACCTGGTCAATGGAAGTCACTACAGACTTTTTAATGGCTTCATCATTGACCGATACTACGGAACCAGTCAGGTCACTACGTTTCATCTGACCGTATCCAACTACAACTACTTCATCTAATGCTTTTGCATCCTCTTTTAAAATAACATCAAACTGTTTTTTCCCAGCTACAGGAATTGTTTGTGTCTGATAACCAATAAAAGAAATCTTCAGGCTACCTTTAGCTGATATATTCAACTTAAAGTTACCATCCAAATCGGTAACTATACCATTGGTAGTACCAGCTTCTACTACACTAGCTCCGATAATCGGTTCGCCCGATGCATCTTTGACCACTCCCGTCACGGCAACAGTCTGTGCCAATCCCCATATAGGGAAGAGGCAGAAAAGAATAATAAGACCTAACGGTCGGAAATAATGATTTGTGCTTTCCATAAAATCATTTTTTAAATTAATAATGATAGTGGTTAATCCAAGTTTTAGGTTTCTCTCTCTTATATAATAAGGAATAGAAAAAAGATTCATGTTTTCATACGCAGTTATTATTTTAAGGTGTCCAACAATTCTTTTTTTTGACTAATACAAATTTATGGATAATATATCAAGCAAAGGTGGAGATTTTGTTTCAAGCAATTGACAGGCGGTTACATGCATTTGCATGTACGTTACAGGCTATTGCACACTCGTTACATACCCTTTCCAGAAGCTCTTTAGAAGGGGGGTATGCGTAACATCAGTAAAAGGAAAAGTAACAAAGCTAATACTCTTTTTAATTTAATATATTATCTTTGTCTATGCAAAAAGCGGAAATAACCCTTGCTTATATGAATATGAAGGCACAAATCTTACTCCTTTTTTCTATATACTGCTTCCTGATAGGAGGTACTCCTGTAATGAAAGCACAAACCGGCAGATTCTATTCAACCGACAAAGAACTTTCCAACAGTTTAATTAATGCTGTGTATCAGGACAGGAAAGGTTTTATTTGGATAGCTACTGAAAACGGACTCAATAAATTCGATGGAACACGTTTCTCTATTTATCGACATAATGCCATAGATAGCACTAGCCTGAAAAACAACTATGTACGAACATTATTCGAAGATAGCCGCGGTAATTTTTGGATCGGTTGCATTAATGGGCTACAACGATATGACCGTGCCACTGATAGTTTTCATGAATTATTTATCCCTCGAAAAGATGGACGAAAGAACCCACATATAACTTCCATTATTGAACGGCGGAACGGAGATCTTTGGATAGCGACTTCCGGACAAGGGGCCATATCACTGAAGAAAGACAGTCACCCCACTTCTTTCCATATCGAAACCGAACTGACAGAACGAATGGGGAGTAACTACCTGAACGTAATATTTGAAGATTCCCGGCAGAATTTATGGATTGCTACTGAAGAAAAAGGACTTTACCGTTACTCACCGGAAAGTAAAGAGCTTAAAAGTTACAAAGCTCCTCATAATATAATAGGTGATGATGTTTCTGCCATTTGTGAAGACACTCACGGGCAAATCTTTGTAGGAACTCTAACCAAAGGGCTTTTCAAATTATCGGCCAGGCAGGAAGGAGATTTCGAACCGGTTCCCTATCAAAACCGTATGAACCTGAATATCCGGACTCTTATCCTTGACACCCGGGGAAAACTATTTATAGGAACGGATGGTGAAGGAGTAAAAGAATACCAGCCTCAACAAAATACTATTGTGGACAGCGAAATTAATGCCGGTCCCTTTGATTTTTCCAAATCCAAAGTTCATTCATTAATCGAAGATAAAGATCATAACTTATGGTTGGGTATCTTCCAGAAGGGTTTGATACTGGTGCCCGGCATTTCAAACAAGTTCGATTACTATGGCTATAAATCGATACATAACAATACCATCGGCTCCAGTTGTGTCATGGCCATTCATACAGATGAACAAGCGACAATCTGGATAGGCACAGATAATGACGGGTTGTATGCTATAAACGAGCAGGGAAAACAATTGCGTCACTACACCCATCAGGCAGGTAACATCCATTCAGTCCCCGGAACAATTCTATGTCTTTATGAAGACTCTAACCGGGAACTTTGGCTCGGATCTTACTTCGATGGCTTAGCCCGGATGAATAAGCAAACCGGAGTATGTCAGGATGCCACCTCACTTTTACAAGGTAATCTTAGCGCAGGCAAACCGAAGGTTTCCTGCATCATTGAAGATAAAGATAAGAATCTGTGGGTAGGGACCTATGGTTCCGGATTGTACAAAATAAATCTGCCAACGCAACATGTCACCTATTACGAGTCTACCCGCAATGAAAACGACGACTGGAGTATCAATCGTCTTCCAAACGATTGGATTAGTTGTCTGCTCGAAGACAAAGAAGGAATGATATGGATAGGTAATTACAAGGGACTGGCAGTACTCAATCCTCAAACGGACAATTTTATCAATTATAAAAAGCAAAACAATCTCCTCCCCGGATATGTAGTTTACAGTTTATTAGAAAGTACCAACGGAGATATTTGGGCCGGAACATCGGAAGGGCTGGTCTGCCTGAATAAAGACAAATTAGTACCTGTGCTTTTCACTACTGCCGACGGTCTCCCCAGTGATATTATTTGTGGTTTGGCCGAAGATGAGGAAAAGAACATCTGGATCAGTACCCACCAAGGTATCTCTAAACTGACCCCTCAAGAAAAGAAGTTTATTAACTACTATGCTGGTGACGGTTTACAAGGTAATGAGTTTACCCGCACCGCTGTATTTAAAGATAAACGCGGCAAAATATTCTTTGGAGGTACCAATGGAGTGACTGCCTTCCACCCCCAAGATATCACTGAAATTAAAAAAGAAATGAATGTATTGATTACCGGCTTCTACATTGGTAACCGCCCAGTGAAGAAAGGTGATAAATCCGGTAATAATATTATCACAGATGCTGCAGTTATGGATACAGAACAATTTACATTGGCATATAATGAAAATACATTCAGCATTGATTTCTCCGTATTAGAATTCAGCAATCCGGAACGGATCAGTTATCAATATAAAATAAAGGAATTAGGAGACGAATGGATCAGTACACAACCGGGAACAAACCGGGTGACCTATAGTAGCCTGAAACCAGGGAAATACACCTTTTCCGTACAGGCACGTGACCATAATAATTTCTCTAATATCCGCACAGTTACTATCGTCATCACCCCACCTTGGTATCAAACCTGGTGGGCTAAAGTGTTCTGGGGATGTCTTGGAGTATTATTGATCTATGCCCTCACTATGTACATCCTGTCACGCATCCGCCACCGGCAAGAAGTGATGCGACAAAAACACATGGAACAGATCAATGAAGCTAAATTACAATTCTTCATTAATATCTCACACGAGATACGTACTCCGATGACTCTCATCATCAGTCCATTGGAAAAGCTATTGGCCGAACATTCCGATAAACAATCGGTTTATCTCATGATTTACCGGAATGCCCAACGTATTCTACGCCTTATCAACCAATTGATGGATATACGAAAGTTGGATAAAGGGCAGATGCATCTTAAATTCCGGGAAACAGATATCGTAGGATTTATCAATGATTTGATGCAGACCTTCAACTATCAAGCTCAAAAAAAGAATATCACATTTACTTTCGAGAAAAAGCTGAAAGATACCCGTTCTCTAAAAGTCTGGATTGATTTAAACAACTTTGACAAAGTATTAATGAATGTTCTTTCCAACGCTTTCAAATATACACGTGAAGGAGGGAATATCGAGGTATTATTAAAAACAGGTCATAATGATACTTACCGGGGTGCTTTAAAAGATTACTTCGAAATTGACATTACCGATAACGGAATTGGTATCGATAAAGACAAGATAGAACAAATATTCGAGCGTTTCTATCAGATTAACAACGATATGACGCAGTCGAATTTCGGTACAGGAATCGGATTACATCTTTCGCGGTCATTAGTAGAGCTACACCATGGTATCATTAAGGCAGAAAACCGGGAGGACGGACAAGGAACCCGTTTCATCATCCGTCTGCCACTAGGTAGTAATCACCTGAAAGCAGATGAACTGGAGAATCCGGAAGAAACCGGAAGCGAACTGACCATCTCTCAACTTCCCAAAGACTCTTTATATGAAACAGAAGAAGAGGAAACAAAAGCTAACGAATATAGAAAACCAAAAGCCAAAACGCGCTATCGTGTCTTAATAGTGGAAGATGATGACGAAATACGTCGCTACATACGCAGCGAACTGGATACTGATTTCCGCATCAGTGAGTGTACGAATGGTAAGGAAGGATTGGAAAACATCTTAAAGGAGAAGCCGGATTTGGTAATCAGTGATGTCATGATGCCGGAAATGGACGGAATTACCCTTTGCCGAAAAATGAAACAAAACATCAACGTAAACCATATACCTATTATATTATTAACCGCCAAATCAAAAGCCGAAGACCAGATTGAAGGATTGGAAATCGGAGCAGATGCGTATGTCATAAAACCTTTCAATACCGAACTTCTACGCACGACTATCAGCAACCTGATAGCTAACAGGGAAAGATTACGTAGCAAACTCGTCGGTGAAAAACAAGTAGAAGAGAAAATTGTAAAAATAGAAATGAAATCCAACGATGAAATACTGATGAATAAAGTGATGAAAACCATCAACGATCATCTTGCTGATCCTGCCCTTAATGTAGAGATGTTGGCATCCAATGTTGGTATGAGTCGCGTACATATGCACCGTAAATTAAAAGAATTGACAAATCAGTCTGCACGTGACTTTATTCGTTCCATCAGACTGAAACAGGCAGCCAATCTGCTGCGTGAAAAAAACTTGAGTATCTCGGAAGTCGCATATGCCACAGGTTTTTCCAACCTCTCTCATTTCTCCAATACATTCCGGGACTTTTACGGAATCTCACCTACAGAATATAAAGAACAACCGGACGTTCCGCAAGAGTGAAATTTACTTGTACATAATCAACGCAGACTGACCAGGAATAATCACCTCCGGTCCGGTTTGCGTACCCAATCCACGCACATCTATCACTCCGTCTTTGCATACTACCGTATATTTGCCAACAGGAACTTCCAGTCGTGCAGGAGTCGTACGGGAATTAAAGGCTACGATAATATCTTCCCAGCTATCTCCATTCGCACGCTCTTTGAGTCGGAACGCAATCAGGTTTTGTCCTTCAACCGGAAGGAACTCCAGATGTTTCCGGACCATTTCTGCATTTCCCATACGGAAAGCCGGATGAGATTTACGAAGCTCAATGAGCCGTTTATAGTATGTAAAAACATCTCCGTTCGTCGTTTTGCGTCTCCAATCAATGGCATTGATGGCATCCGGACTTTTATAACTGTTGTCTATCCCTTGTTTATCACGCATCACTTCTTCACCTGCATAGATAAAAGGAATTCCCTGTGAAGTAAAGACTATCGTTTGTGCCAATTTATCAAGTCGAACCAACTGTTCAGGAGTAGCTCCCGGCATACTTGCCTTCAATCGATCCACCAGACACAAACCATCATGGCAGGAAACATAACTAATCATCTGGGTAGGCTGTTCCGCCCACGGTTTCTGACTATAATTTACGGAATCACAGCGTACTTGCGGGTGCTTGATAGCTCCAACAATTCCGAATTTTACACTCATTTCTCCCCCCGGAACCCCGGCAAGAAAAGCCCCTTCCTCCTTTTTCCATACAGGGCCGCAAAGCCCGTCACGCAATTCATCCGAGAAAACAGCAATTCCGGGCATATGGGAAATATTTCCTTTCATCGCCAATGAATCTGCCGGATATTGAGGAGCTTCGGCCGCCCAACCTTCTCCATAGATACAAATAGTAGGATCGACTTTATTGACTGCTTTTCGAATCTCGTTCATTGTTTCAATATCATGCACTCCCATCAAGTCAAAACGGAAGCCGTCAATATGATATTCTTTTATCCAATATAGAACGGACTCTATCATGAACTTACGCATCATAGGTCGTTCACTAGCCGTTTCATTGCCACATCCTGAACCATTTGCCAATGTGCCGTCTTCTTTCTGACGGTAAAAATAGCCGGGAACGGTACGCTCAAAGTTACTTTCAAGCGTATTGAAAGTGTGATTGTAAACCACATCCATTATTACCCTAATTCCGGCTCTATGCAGTGCTTGTACCATCTGCTTGAACTCTTTCACACGAGTGGCAGGCTGATAAGGATCAGTTGAATAAGAACCATCCGGCACATTGTAATTCGCTGGATCATATCCCCAATTATAGTGGTTTTCATCTAATTTTGTTTCGTCGATAGAGGCATAATCAGAGGAAGGAAGAAGATGCACGTGTGTCACTCCGAGTTCTATCAGATGATCGATACCTGTTGGTTGATTGCCAGAATTCACCGTCCCATGTTCAGTCAGTGCAAGGTATTTGCCTTTATTCTTTATTCCCGAAGTAGAATCGACAGAGAAGTCACGATGATGCATCTCATAGATAATCATATCAGCAGGAGATTTCAGAGAAGGACGTCGGTCACTCTCCCACCCCTCCGGATTGGTAGTCTTCCAGTCGATGATAGCAGCACGCTTCCCGTTCACTCCTACAGCGTGAGCATTGATTCCCGGAGTATCCCCTTGCCATTTATCGTTGATTTTTACATTGAAAGCATAAAATTTGCCGAGCAGGTCTTTATCTACTGTAGTCACCCAGGTTCCATCCTCTCCGGGTTCCATCTTCACCGTTTCGTAGGCATGCCCACCCTCACCCGCATCATAAAGCATAAGGCGCACTTCTTCTGCTGTTGGTGACCAAAGGAAGAATTTGGTTGCCGACGGCGTATATTCCATTTCTGTAAGGCTTCCCGTACGAATCGGATATAATTCAAAAGAAGTATACTCCTTTTTCGCAGGAGAACAACTCATCACTGTTGTCACTGTAGTCACACCTAATATTGCTAAATAATTATTTCCCATCTTCATCTCAGACCTCCCCTGTGATACTTCACCTTATATCTATAACCCCTTATAATCAAATGCTTTATTTCACTTTATCCGGATTCTTCGCAATAAAATCCTTCCAACTACTATACCCTTTCTCCATTGTCGGTCGCCCCATTTGCAGGAAATGACAATAGGCTGCTGCCAAGCCATCCGTTGCATCCAGAAAGGTAGGCATATCTTCTTTTGAAAACCGGAGCATCCGCTGCAACATATCCGCAACTTGTTCCTTTGATGCCTGCCCATTTCCGGTGATAGCCATTTTTATCTTCAAAGGGGCATACTCGGTGATTGGAATGTCGCGGCTCAAAGCTACTGCCATTGCTACCCCTTGTGCACGACCTAACTTCAACATCGATTGCACATTTTTACCGAAGAAAGGTGCTTCAATAGCCAACTCATCCGGTAGATAACTTTCAATAATACTCAATACCCGTTCATGGATATGACGAAGTTTCAGATAGTGATTGGCAAATTTACGCAAGTCGATAATCCCCATCGCAATCATTTCGGGTTTGGTTCCTCTCACCCTTAAAACCCCATATCCCATGATTGTCGTACCGGGGTCAATCCCCAGGATTATCTTTTCTTTTACCGGTTGAATCACTCTATCACCTCCATCAAGGTCGGAAATCCGACCACTTTATCTTTAAATATTTTTGCCAGTTCGTCATTCAGTCGCACCCCCTGTTCCAAATGCCAGCGATGCAATAATCCACTGCTTTCTACCTCCCATTGCAAAGAATACGCACTTCCTTCTTCCCGATGACTCAATATCCGGCAAATGCGGGGTGCCTTCAACGCACCGTGTTTCTGTACTTCAGGGATGTAACTCTCTTTTATCCAAATCAGAAAATTGTCGTGAACGTCATCGTCCACTTGAAAAGTTGTATTATAAATCAGCATATCTTAAATTTCAAACTAATTATTTACCGCAAACATAGCAATTATTTCAGAATATTGCATTATATTTGCGCCAACAAAAAGGATTCGTTTACAAACGTTATCATATAAGACAAAAAAGGGGCGTTAGCTCATCTGGCTAGAGCGTAACACTGGCAGTGTTAAGGTGACGAGTTCGAGTCTCGTACGCTCCACAAATAAGGTACACAGTTATTGCTGTGTGCCTTTTTTTATGCTCATACGCTTAATAGCGTCCTATTATGCAACCTAAAACACTAAACAATGATTCTATTAAGAAAGCTGAAACAATGGTTTCAAACAATGAAATCAAACAATGTTTTATCCAAGAGATAACACCCTACTATAACCTAGTAAAACCTAAAGGGACAAAACCAACAATGGTTTACTTTATAGTAAGAATCAAAAACGAACAGGTACGTATATCTACAAGATGTAAGGTGTACCCCAATCAATGGGAGAAGAATAAAGCTAAAGTAAGTAAACTACTTCCCAAACTAGAATCTGATAATAATATGATTCTTAATAACCAAATCAAAATATATAATCAAAGATTTGACGAATACAAATATTTAGTAAATTGCGGGCAAATTGAGATGAATAAAGATACTTTAAAACATTATATCTACAAAGGACAAATTATGAAAGAGATAAAAGAAGCATTGAATATACCCCAAACATTAAAAGACTACATCTATAATGATATATCATTCACTGACGCTACAAGGGAAAATAGAGTAAGAGAGGTTGAAAAATTTGAGAGCTTTTTAAATGGTAGGGTATTGAATAGTTATTCAGAGCTAAACACAAAACTGTTTAGGGAGTTCCAAGAATGGTTAATTGAGAATGTTGAGGGTAAAAATGAGGATGGAACAGCATCCCCAGCAACATTAAATAAAATAGTTTCCAACTTATTAGGGTCAATAAATAAATATTTGGTAGCCAATGAAATTATTTCTAAGTCACAATTTATAGATATAGTAGTTACACCTATAAAGCAGACAAAAAACGATAATAAAATAGCCTTAACAGAAGATGAAATCTATTTATTACACAATTACCAATGTGAAACTGAAAAGGATGAGCAAATAAGAGACTTATTTTTATTAGAATGTACAACAGGACAACGCTTTAGTGATGTAAACAAAGTAACCAACAACATCATACATAAAGATGGCAGAACATACATCAACCTTGTACAAGATAAGAATAAAGCCCCTATTCAAGTAGATATACTATTTGAAATGGCATTAGAAATAGTACAAAAATATGACTATAAGCTACCAAACATTAGCAATAAGCTACTAAATGAAAGAATTAAAATAATAGCCCAAAAAGCAGGCATTAAAGGAAGTGAAGAGCTTTTTTTTGACCATATAGACAAAAGCAAAGCCTATACTATTACAAGAGAAAGACACGAATGTATTTGCAGCCACACAGGTAGAAATACATTTGTTACAATGTTATCATTACGTGGATGGCATTACCACGAAATAGGACGTTATACAGGTCATAAGAAAATAGAAACGATACAGCACTATGATAAATCCAAAGTAGGTACTAAATACAGGGTAATGTTTGAAGCTCTTCAAAAAGAACGTCCAGAATTACTGTTAAAGTTAGTTATTGATAAAGTTGATAAAAAAGAGGAACTTAATAATAAAGAGACAACTAAAGAGCCTCTCAACCTATTAACCAATCCACTATTAAATGACAACGAAAAAGTAGAACTGGAGTATTACGCAATTGATAGAGATGTAGATATAACTAAATTTGACCTTACTAATGATGAGTTAAAATGGCTGGATAAAACAGAAGGTACCTTTCAAGTTGGTATAGCCTCTTTAAAAACAAGAAAGATACTTAACAGGCTTATTCTAATGGGAATAGTAGTTAGGCTTAAATAAAGATGACACATAAACAACAATAGACAGCCTATACCTATTTCACACAAAATTTGATTATGAACTTTTAGCCTATAATAGCCCTGAGACAATCATATTCTCCCCGAACAGCTACGGCTATGGGGAGAATTTTTGCTTTATCGCATCCTCAACTCAAATATTCCACAATTTCGACTTGTTGTTTGGTGATGCGGTCGGGACTTTATACCTTTGCAACGTGATTGAAAGTCAGAAATGACCGAGTTTCTCATCACCCAGATTCACCACTACAAACCTAAATCTACTTCAAATGAAAGAACTGACCTACGCAGACATTCGTAAAATGGCACTGGAGCATGGCATCAAGGACACAAGGCTGCACATTGGACTTTGGGCTTCTGACCGATACGTCAAGAAGAGAAAAATGATACAAGGCAAGACTTACACAATCTATCTGCCACATCACAAACCAGAACAGGAATGATTTTTTAGTTCCAACCCTGCCACCAAGCTAGCAGAAAAGGGCATATCTTCACTTCATAAGGCTCTCAACACAAAGTTTTAAGAAAGTTTACGAAGCGTTTGGGCACCTCACCGAAGTGCAGTATCTTTGCACTACCAACATGAGATAAGGGTGGTATCACTGAAACTACTGAATTACCCACTTGAAACATATCTGAAAACCACTATTTGAATTTACGCCACTCACCGCACACAGATTCATTCTTTATATACCTAATTTTATGAATTTATGGCAATGAACATGCTATTGATAAGTTCAAGCTACTTCCTAAGAAACATTCCAGTAGCAATTTTAAACAAGAGAGAGATTATCAAACTCAAAATGCAGCGGTACAAGGACGTAAAGGTTTACCTCTACAGTTTTATACTACCAGACTACATGACAGATGAATATGTATCAGAGCAACTGGACGCACTTGCATCGCACTTGCTGTTCCCGCATCTCATACTATCCATCGCCAATACGACAATCTACAACCCAAGACTTGTCGCCAATAACGTGAATGGCATAGTGCATATCGTTTTATGCTTTGAGCATGATTGAATCAACAATTTTATGAATTTCTAATAATGAACACCAAACAGGAATTTAGCTTTGAAGAACTACGCAGGCTTGCATTGGCTCACCAAGTAAAGGACAGCAAAACAGTGATTGGAATATGGGCTAAGCTCAATGGATATTCCAAGAAACGCAAGCAAAGAGATAACAAGGTTTACACCGTTTACATCAAGATGAGCAATAATAAATCTAACACGAATAATAACTATGAAAACGTATAGACTCCCCCAATTAATTGGACACATTGATGTTAAACGTTTTAACAAATCAATGACTAAATTTAACGAGAATATAAATAAATTAAACGACTTTGTTAGTATGTTTCCCAAGTTGGGGATTCCAGTAACAACAGAAATGCTTCAAGAACTGTGTGATGATTATGAAGCCATGTGTGACAAATATTTCGGTATCATATCAGAAAGAATTTTGAATGAGCTTTCTGCACAACCAGATGGTTTGGATATTGAGAATTACGAGAAAGAGATTAATCAATTAAAAACGGATTTTAATAATAAGATAAGATGGTGGATGGAAGATAGACGTTTCAGAGAGTTCATTGATGTAGGATTAGAAAATAAGACATTTCACATATCAGATAATAAAATCTATGAAAGCTTTGGAGCATTTTACTTCTATGTCATGGTAAGTGCACATTATGTAGAATGTGGAAGTGAATCATTCATTTTAAACGAGTTACAATGCATTTGTGATAATATGAACAAACTAAGGGAGTATAATATCACTCTAGAATTGCTGCCAAAGTTGATAAAAGATAGTCCCAATGAAGGATACGTAGTTGACTCTAAAGCTTTTAATGAATGTAGTGATAAGGTGTTTTATGAGAGATGATAATAGAATGTATAAGGGAGGACTGTGCAAAACGGTTCTCCCTTTTCGTGTTCATACATATCAGACTGGCATATATTCCCAAATGGATATGCAACCAAGTCCAATTACCTACTGCCATGTAAGCCTGTAATGGGAATTGAAAACTTATTGGCATTTGAAGCGGTCATATTCCAACGTTCAAATAGGGGGTATAGCTCATTTCTGCCATTTACTAATACAGGTACAAATCAAGTCATGGATTTCCTGTTCTACTCCAACTCTCCCTGATATACATTCACTACAATGCTGTCATCTCCTAAATCAATGAATGTGCCAGTCAGATACTAAAATTACAGACATAATGATACGCTTATGGCATAATTCTTATGGACGAGTTTTTCTTCAAATCGTCCCTATATAAGAAGAAAAAAATAACCCTACTTAAACTTAATCTAAAGTCAGATATTTTAAATACATAGATTGCAATTTTATAAATTAAACTTAATCTATACACAATGAAACAAGAAATCATTAATGGTGACAATGCCCGATATTTGGGCGAATTAGAAAGATTTAAAGATGGTATTCCTTTTGGAATCGTGAACAAGACAAAGACAGATGTAGGCGGCACTTATGTGGCTGCAAATTGCAGTAGCAACTATATTATCGTATGTCCGTTCAAGGACTTGGTGGATAGCATAGCAGCAGATAAGAATAACAGGTATGAAGTATTCAAATGTTATGGCGGTGTAAGAGAATACCAGTTCAGGAAATATATCAAAAACAATACCACATATAAGATAGCCGTGACCTATGACAGCCTGCCCAAATTAATTGGATGGTTGAGCGGTACAGAAGGGTGGAAAGTCTTGGTAGATGAATACCATTTAATTTTGGAAGACATGGATTTCAGATATGATGCAATTAATGGCTTGATGGAAGAAATACAGAAGTTCAGGCATTATTCTTTTTTGTCTGCCACTCCAATTGACCTTGACTTTGAGATAGATTTCCTGAAACGGCTTCCACATTACAAAGTCCAATGGAATGGAGTGACGAAAATAACTCCTATTAGATATAAGGTCACGCAATTAACCAAAGGACTGGCTAGATTCATACAGATATTTTTGGATGAAGGCATATCACTCCCAGACATAAACGGCAATGTCAGTAAAGTGGAAGAACTATATATTTTCATCAATTCTGTGACCAGTATCAAGCAGATAGCAGATACGTTGAAGCTGAATCCAGATGATGTGAAAATATGCTGTGCTGACAGGATTAGAAATAACAAACTGTTGGGCGAATACCAGATTGAATCAGTCAGTAGTCCCAATAAGAAGATTAATTTCTTTACAAAGAAATGCTTTCAGGGATGCAACCTTTTTACCAATAACGGGCTGATAATAGTAGCCAGTGACGCATACAGAACACAGACTTTGGTGGATATAAGTACTACTATGGAACAGATAGCAGGCAGAATCAGAATCAATGATGAATACCAGAATATCTTTAGGAATGTGATAGTCCATCTGTTCTCCACCAATAAGAATGTTATGAGCGATGAAGAGTTTGAAATGGTGATGCAGGATAAAGAGAAGGAAGCTGACAAGTTGCTAAGCGGATGGAGCAAGTTGGATAAGGAAGAGAGACAGACCTATATTAAGAGGATGAACTTAGACACTGAACTAGTCTCCATCATTAATGGCAGGATGGTATATAACAATCTGAAAAAACAATCTTTCATTTATAAGCAGGCACTAAGGAAGACATACAAGGATGGAATCAGCATCAGGGACAGTTTTATGCAATCAGAAAAATTTGAGCTTACCAACCAGAATAAATGGAAGGATTTCAACATAAAACTGGCAAAGGCAATGACTGTCAGTTATGAGCAATTACTAAAAGATTATCTGGATTCCCCTTCTGAATCTTATGAACAGGAATATCCAGAATTTCCACTAATCAAAAGATATTTGAAGGAATCTGAAATGAATACTCTTAGATGGAACAGGGAGAAGATGCTAAAAGCTGTAGAGGACAAGAAACAAGTTGATAAAGTTTTCTTGGCTATATATCAGCCTGGCTTTATCAGCAATCAGGACTTGAAAGACAAGTTGAAGGATGAGTTTGGCAGATTGGGAATCAAGTTATCCCCCAAAGCTACTCTGATAGAGAATTGCACTCTTTACAATGTGGAGAAGGCAAGCAGGAAGATAGATGGAAAAACTGTTAGTGGGTATGAACTTGGCAAGATGATATTTACCTTTGAATAAGAATCTACCAATATGACAGAACAGGACAAGAATAAAGCTCCAGACCATTAATAAGGTTTGGGGCTTTTTATGTATATTCCCAACTCAAAAATATAGGTACTTAAAATCATACCCCCGCCCTTTAGATTGAGAAAGTGATATATCTACATAAAAAGAACTGTGCCAACAGAATTTTCATTATTTCTTGTTGACACAGCCTTAATTACAACCTCATATTTTTAATATCCTGCATTTTGTTTTATTAGCGAAGGATATTTATCAAGCGCTTCTTTAGGAACGGGTAGCAAGGAGTTGTGAGTTTTATAACCAGTGATATTTTTTAATTTGGTATCAATAATTCCCCATCGTCTCCAAGTTGAATATTCCAGTCCTTCTTTATTTAATTCTTGCTCAAACAGTTTTTGAATGTATCCTCTAATCTCATCTGTTGTAGCACCTTGAGGAGCTATAATAGCTTGTCCTTTTGCCAATACTATCTGATTGAGATATGCAATAGCTTCTTCCCTTTGCCCTATTTCATTTGCAGTTTCAGCAGCCATTAACAGCACTTCTACATAACGTATTGGATGAAAATAGGAGCCTTTGCTTAACTGGGGAATAGTATCGTTGTAGCCTCCCCAAATTACAGCCTTGTTCTCTGTAGTGGCAAAAACATCTTCACTAGACAAACTATAATTTCCTCCATCTATGAGTTCCCTGCATTTTTGATATGCTCTTTGATAATCTGTTTGATTTAGCCATGCCCGTGCTGATATCGCTTGAGGAGCTCCTTTATAATTGCTGGGAAGATATTCTATCAATTCATCCAAATAAGCAAATAAGGCATTTGTATCAGATGTAGGTTCACTATCATGTGATTTCTGGAAAATGAACTGACCATAATATCCTAAAATATCGCAATAGACCAATCCCAAATCAATTTTTATATTTTGAGAAAGGGTATTCCATAATTCTATATCAGTAGTTGCATTTGCTGCCGTTTCTTGTAATTGAAGCCCTAATTCTATTGTTTTATAAGCATTTTGCCAATAGCTGTCTGAACTATGTTCAATGTATTCAAAAGAAAATTCTTCATATCCATACGCCAGTTGCTGATTTAGTGTACGGTTTTGATAATAGAAATTTCGTATTTGTGATTTCCATTGCTCTTGTGCTTCATTGATTTGTACAGGCTGCCTTTTAGCTTCTTTCATAAAACATTCTTGGGTAATTTGGTTGTTGCTGCCATCATAAATCAAAACATTTTCTCCTTCTTTCAATTCATCATTAGTGACCATACCATCCCAATTGTAATCCACATACATTTGAAATTCATTTTTCTCCAATTGATAGAAAATCGTATCTGAAGCATGGTTAATTATAACTTCTCCAGAAGAGTCTGTAACATAATCACCTAAAGATTCCCTAGAACTGTTGAATACTTTTATAACAACTTCCGCTAACGGCTCCCTTTCTTGCAGATAATCATAGGTTAATAAATTCCAGACTTTAAATGTTGTTTCATGTAATATTGGAGCTGTTTCACGTTCTGGAATTACTTTGGGAACAATATAAATATAACTGTCACCTACAGGTATTGCTTCTCCTGTAATGACAACCCCATTAACAGATACTTCATCACTAATTTTAGATACTAGCAATTTGTCTCCATTAACACATGTGAGCTCCTGCCCATCTGTCAAGTCTTCTTTTTTATAGCTTCCAATGACCATGTGACGTTTCACAGAAACGGTGTCCAAATCTACATTTGCTCTTGTCGTTATTTCATTCTTCACAGCAAATACAGTCAACTTTTCTGCCGTGACATCTGTTAGATTGGTTTGTTTCAAAACTTCAATAAAATCACTGGCTTGTGGAACAGTTTCTTCCAAAACCTCTACTACATCTTTTACTACTTGGGGAGTTTCTTTAGGTTGTGTTGGTTGTTCTTGTTCATCATCAGAACATGCAGAAATGAAACAAACTAACATTCCGCATAAGAACATGAATAGCTTATTTTTCATAATGTTGCAAATATTAAAATTATATCACAAATATAGACATATAAACAATTACTATCAAATATTTGATGTAAAAATATATAAAATACGTTTTCCTATAGTAGGTAATTGTCATATCAGGCACAAGAATAATTCCTATGTTTGCCATTGCTTTATTATCCCCCCTCCCTTTTATTCAAGAAGTGTTTTCTATTTAGACTTTATACAGCTATAAGGTGAAATATTTGATTTGTCAGTGAGCGTATTAGATGTATATCGTGCGCTAAGCTTTTGTGAAACTACTAACACCCCCATACCAATCATTAGGAAAAAGAAAAGATAGCATGAATTGCTATTCAGCCCACAAACGCTTTGAATTTCTGAAATATGCGGACTTATCAACGATTTGTATATGTCTACATATAAAGATGCACAAAGGAAAGTGAATGAATAGTACTTCATGTTAAGCCCTCATTTTGTCCTTAAATACACTATTTACTAATCTATTATTATGCGTATGGAGAATTTAAAGATTTTATTGACGTTTGGAATAATTCTAATTGTGCCAGTAGTCTTAGTGCCACAGTTCTTTATTGGATTATTAATACTGATTGTGGCTTGCTTGGCTTTCAGACAGAGGAATTTCTAATATTAACTTAATAAATTACAGATTATGGAATCAACATTACAGATTATGCCAGTACAGAGAACTAGTAGAAACTTTGGTGAATATGCAGAAGAAGCGGTAATAATTGAAGAGCCAGTAAAGCCCAAGAAAGTAAACCACTTTATAGAAGCAAATTCTGTAGAAGTCACTTTAGACCATTTGAGGAATGAGAATGTAATACCAGTTTTCAGCAAGGATAATGAACTGACTATTTCGCATCCGCAATTCATTGAAACGGTCTGGGAAGCTGCCAACTCATTCTATAGTGGTGAACAAATCGAGCAGCCAGATATAAGGTGCAGCCATGTGATAAAAGGAAGAAAACCAGAAGCCGTTAACAAGCCAAAGAACCTGTTAACGGAAGCTGACACTACCCAATATTACGAAAGATGCGCTTTTGCCATAGATATTCCATCTATCTATGAAGATGTATCTGGCAACAGGCTTAATCTTTCTATAGTTGGCGTTCGTGCCTTGAATAGAGAGAATCTGGCAACTAAGAAAAGCCCAGAGTTATTCAGATTGGCGGTTTCATTCAAGAATACCGTATGCTGTAATATGTGCGTTTTCACAGACGGATATAAGGACGACATTAAAGTAATGAGCACAAAGGAACTGTTTAGGGCTACATTGGAACTACTTAATAATTTCAATGCAGCCAAAAACATACATTTGTTGCAAACGCTTGGCGATTCTTACCTGAATGAGCACCAATTTGTGACCTTGCTTGGCAGAATGAGACTTTATCAATGTCTACCACAGGGGTATCAAAAAGCAATTCCACGTATGTTATTTACTGATACACAGGTTAACAATGTGGCTAGGGCTTATATCGATGATGAGAACTTTGGGAGCTTGGGAAATGATATTAGTATGTGGAAATTGTACAATCTATTGACAGGTGCTAACAAAACCCATTCGTATATCGATTCATTCTTGGATAGAGCCTATAATGCTACAGAACTTGCAACGGGTATATGTTCCGCTTTACATGGTGATGATAATTATCAGTGGTTTCTTAGTTAGTGGTATTTGAGAATATATAGGATTGTCAAATACAGAAAAAGGGCATCTATATAATAAAGTATAGGTGTCCTTTCTTTATTCTGTCACTTATTAATAATCAAAGATTTATGTTACAAACGTTAGTAGTCGTTACATTTTGGATTATAGTTTTCTTTATTGCGTGTGCAATCTCACCTATTGTATTCTTCTTCATGATTATCTGGACTATATACAAGATTATTACGGTGAAGTAGTACATTAAAATGCAGAAAAAACAAAGAGCATCCATACAGGTGCTCTTTTTATTTATAAACCTCTTAAATATTATAAATATGGTAATAGAAGGCAGTCGCGAATACAAGGCAGCGCAAGAACTTGAAAGAGCCTTGAACGATTATAGTTGGAATCCTAAAAGATTTGCTGAAAGTACAAGGTATTACCACCGTACACTACAGCAGGAATTAATGAAAACCATAGTAGAGATTATTCGTATGGTTGGTAGTAGGAACTATGGTACAGACCTTAGAAATCAGGCATCGCACGAACTTTGTAAACGGATAGTTGACAGTGGCGTGTTGGATGAAGCTCACCTACCTTTTATATAGGTTGAATGAAGTAGGGACATTATTTACTTAGTGTCCTTGCTTTATAAAAATGTTCACTTTCTCTATTAGTGAATGTTTAGCTAATAATCAGTAGGTTAGATATTCCAACTCAAAATTAATATTCACTTTTATTAGTTTCACTATAAAACAGAACGTTATGTCACTTAAATATTCAAGTACAACAGCAGATTATTTGCAATGGAGCGAAGCGATGAACTTAGTAAGAAAGTTGGCAAGGGATAGTAATTATAAGATGTCACTTCTTATCGCTTTGGGTTGCTTCACAGGTCTAAGAATTTCTGATATTCTTGCTTTGAGGTGGAATCAGATATTAGATGCAGAAGAGTTCACCATTACAGAGATTAAAACAGGAAAGCAAAGGACAATTAGGATTAATATGCAGCTACAGCAACATATCAGAGATTGTTATGAGCATATAAATCCAGTTGGCATAAATGCACCTGTATTGATAAGTCAGAAGGGGACAGTGTACACAGTTCAGAGAATCAATGTCATGTTGAAGGAGATTAAGAAGAAGTACAAGTTGCATATAGGCAATTTCAGTTGTCATTCTCTTAGAAAGACCTTTGGCAGACAGGTTTATAATATGAACAGTGATAATTCGGAGCTTGCACTTGTCAAGCTCATGGAGCTATTCAATCATTCCAGTGTATCAATTACTAAAAGATACTTGGGATTAAGGCAGGAAGAGCTACTTAATACTTATGATTGTCTTAGCTTCTGATAATTAGATTGGTATGAAAATTCAGAATTTCTACTTATATGGGGATTTGGCAAGTTTCATACCAACCTTGAATTATTGAGCAGAGACAGCTCTCAACATTTAATAAACAATAGTTCTTGCTAATCAAACGTAAATTCGTAACTTTGTAGCAATTTCAGATACTTAATGTGTTAAGGCTGAAAGGACATAGTTAACGAAGAGCGTTTGATATATTATCCTAAGTTGAAATCTGGACAATTTCATTCTTCAAGGATAGTAGGCAAGAGCGCTCACGTCAATGTTATATACCTATCTTATTATTGATAGTCTATATATCGTCTGGCGTGGGCTATTGTTTATTACTTGAAGAAGGGCAGTCCAGAGCCTCAACTTAGTAATATTCAATAGTTCCCACGCTTCTTGTATGTAGTAGCCAACTATAGGGAACAGGTTGGCATAAATACAGGTATATAAGAAACAGACAGTCTATTTTACTACTCAACAGTTCTTTATCAAAGAAGTGTGCAACTCCGTGTTGTGTTCCTCACACTTATATCTCAATTATTAACGCTCTCTATTAGGAACGTAGAAGCACAAACAGATTATATAACAAATGAAGACATTAAGATTTATTGGTATGGCTATAGTAGCCATTATTATGAGTACAAATTTCGTTGCTTGTAGCGATGACGATGATGACAATCCTATAGTGGGTGTATGGCAGAACGATGATGAAGACGAACATTTAAGGTTGACATTTAACGCTGACGGTAGTGGAGAAGAATATCTATTTTGGGATAATGATAGCGAATCATATAGACACCAATTCACCTATACTTATGATAGTGCAACTAGTACGTTAGTAATAACTTATGAAGATGGTGATACCACAAAAGAAACCGTCACTTTTAATGGCAATACTATGACTCTTGCTCATAACGATGATAAAGAAGGCGTTATTGCAATTACTTATAAGAAGATGTAATTAAATAAAGGCAGCATTTGAAGTAACATTCACTTGCTGCCTTTTGGTTTCCATTCCAGTTTACCAAATTATCTCTGTTTCTTTCCTTTATGTAGATAGGGAGAATGTCATACAGTATTTTTAATTCCATTTAAATATGATTTCTTTACAAATAAGCCTGATTTTAGTCTGTTTAGTTATAAAATATATAATTTTATTTTTATGTGCTAATATTATTGTTTATATTTGCAGCAAAATACTTTAACAAAACGAAATCTATTTATTAACATATTAATTTATCAAACCGAAATGAAAACATTAAGATTAATCGGAATGGCTATCGTAGCCATAGTAATGAGTGTGAATTTTGCAGCTTGTAGCGATGATGATGAAGACATTGATGTAAATCAACTAGAGGGAAATTGGGGATTAGTGCTTGACGAAGGCTATGAGTATTATGAAGGTGAAAAAGAAAGTTGGAGTGATAGTTATGACCCTACAAACCCAACAGAAGATTGTGAAAAAATGACAATCTCAAAAGTGTCAGATAACATCTATTCTGTTGTTCATTATTATTACTATAATAATCAATGGAATCAATCTAGCACTGAAAAATTCACGTTGGATGGTAACAACTTGCTTCCTGTTGATGAAGAAGATACAGAAGTTAGTTCAATAAAATTGCTTGTTGCTAACTCAAGTCAATTGGTAGTTGAAATGAAAGGAAGAGATGAAGACGGTGATTTTTATAACAAAATGACGTACAAACGTCTATAATAAACACACAGTAATTAATAGGTGAAGGCGACATTTGAATAATATATCAAGTGTCGTCTTTTTTAGTTCATTTCCTTCTCTTCTTGACTAGTTTATGCTTATTCTTCTTAGCTGAATTTGAGAATAGTTGTTCTAACATCTCCCTTGTTACAGGTCTGTATATAATATCTGTATATGTAGTTTCTCTAATCTCTTGTGGTAAATAAGAAATCACGGTGCTCTTTTTTGGTGTTACTTGCATATTTGTGTAAAAATAAATAGATTGGTAATTGATTTATCTACGGCAAAGTTATTGATAAGAATCAGGTAAATCTAATACAAGATATATATTTTGGATTATTGGAATATATGTGCGTATATCTTCAAAAGGATTTGATTTGAGATAACAAGCAAAGCAGTTCTTGTAACTGATTCATGCCAGATATTTATGATTTCACTTTTTGTAACTATAAGACGTGATGAAACTCATTGATAAGGTGGTAAGTGAAATTTCATTTACTGCCTTATTTTTTATAATACAGTGAACTGGAATATTGGATAAATTTGTTTCTTTGCAGTCATTGATTTTAAAAGATAATACCATGAATGAATATGTAGATTTTTATATGCAGAGATGCTTGCAGGTAGCCACAAGCATAGATGACAAAAACAAACATATTATATTGAACAATATCAAAGCAATAAATTATGAGGAAGCTGTAAAACTCGCTGAAACCATAATCATAGATGATAACAAACAAAAATTATTGCTAAGTGAAGAAGTCTTTGTTAACGATAGTACTCTAGCTCAATATTTAGAAAGAGAGGAACTGGATGCGTTAAAATTATGGAGATTATCCGTATTGCTGTACGCTATGATAATGGGATGTAATGTTGCTGAACTATCCATATCTGTAGCAGACCAATATTTAGACTTGTTCAACCACCTAAACGATGGAATGAAGGTTGCAAGTATTGAAGTAGTGGGTAGGTTGCCAACAGAAACGAAGAAAGGTAAATCGCCTACTAAAACCAAAAAGTTTACTATCTCTAGTCAACTACTGATTAATAAAATAAAACAAGCTTATTTAGAACTGCAAGATGATATTGTAACAGTAGATAACTTGAAGCATTATACAATTGAGAGGATTACCACTATGAATGAAATAGCAAACAAAAGAATCTTGAACTATTATTTTGCACAAGAATTGAAAGCCTTCTTGAGCAAATACAAAGGTGGAAAAATGTCCTCAAACAGAAAGAAGCTTGTTTTATACATCCTATACTTGTTTGGTCGTTTCAAGAACAATATTCCAGTAAATACAGATAATTATAGAGCATTAACGCGCGATTATAATAAATCCCCAATAAAACTTTCTCTATTCACAGTAAACGGGCAGTCGTTCCCCTTAATCTTACTGCCTAATCCAGAAATTGAAAAAATAAGGTCTAAATATAGAAGGTTCATAGAGGAAATGTGAAATTTCGAGATAATCTAATTTTTCACGAAAAGTAATTTATGGCTCCTTACCTTTGCAGCATAGTTAATAACTAATTGCTGTAGGAGGCAGCGTAATAAAGAGAAATGAAAAATGAGAAAAATTTATTAAAAGAAGAATTTTTATTAAAAGTTATTGCCTTATCAACATTGTTAGATAAAGGCTTTAAGATAGCTAGACTATCAGGTAATCGTAACTTTGACGAAAAGGTGGTTAAAGCTAAAATGAAGTCCATGAAGGCAAATGGAATGTTAGTTCCCGCTATCATAGTGGATGCAAAGAAAGTTATAGAAGCCGGATTGGAGATTGTAGATTTTGAAACGGGAGAAATCATTAGCGGAGCTGATGCAGCCCGGTACGTTGTGTTAGTGGATGCAAACCACCGTTACAAAGGTCATCTAAATCTTCTGGAAGCTAACAAGGATTTAAAAGATGAAGAAAAGTACAAAGGTGAGTTCTATCTTATCTATGCTTTGAATGAAGAAATTGCAGTCTCGAGAATGTTTTCGGAGATTAACATTTGTACAAATCCTTGGAAGGGGGGCGACTTTCCTAAGGGGGCTAAAATGGCGTGCAAAGAGGAGCTTCCGCTACTTGATTTTATCGTGGAGCTTACCGAAGAAGGTTATCCACTACCAACAGCCTCCAAATGGGGAACGTTTAAAGCGGGTATTACTAAAGAGATAATGGCAGATGCAATGGCGGGTAAGATAAGTGATAAATTACGGAAAACTAATGGATTGGAAAGGGGGAGAAGATTATTAAAAGCAGTAGCAGAACACCTCTCCAAAGAGATTCTCAAAAGTCGAACTCTCATTGATTGGATTATCTATCAGTACGATGAAGCAGATGATGACCAAAAAGGTGCTACGATTGACAATCTGGTCAAGTTCTTTTCGAGTTTGAGTAAAGAGAAAGCAGAGCAGATAGAGAAAGCCAAAGGACAGCGAGGTGGAGATACCAAAGAGACCATTATAAATCGCCTTCTCAACAATTTCTACGAGCAGTTCACACAATCTCAAAGTGCTTCTACTGATGAGTAAAATTAAAAGCCAGTTATCGAGATGATAACTAGTTATCTTGACTTTAAATTCAATCTCTGTGGTATTTGATTATTTGAATGTTATTTTGTAAGCCAGTGGTCAGTGATGATAGCTGGCTTTTGTTTTTCTCTGACACAAAAGTGCATGGGAGAATTTTTAAAGCTCAATCTCAATTCTCCTTCCTTATGCGAACTTCAAAATAGAGTTATCTGAAATACAATGAGCATTGTAGACTAAAATACTATTCTCCTTAGGAATTTACCCTATATCCCATTTTATATTGAAAAATAAGTTTGGAATTTAGAAGGTCATGAACTATCTTTGTAAGACAGTAAACAATAAGTATAACCAATGCGTATAAGCAATAAATCATTTAAAGAGCTGATTATCATCACTTCGCTCAACACTGGCAGTGTTAAGGTGATCGGTTCGAGTCCGATACGCTCCACAACCATCCAATCAGGGGTTCTGTTTTCAGAACCTCTTTCTTTTTTCAAGAATTATTTCATATTTTTATTCTATTCCCCTCCCTCAAAGATTTGTTTTAAAAGCATCTAAATCTCCATGTTTTCGGCGTTACAGCCGTATTTTCAACCAAGTATCTGTACTATCAAAAAGATATCGGATACCTACAAATAGGTATTTTAAAGACGTTTTATCATAAAAACATAAACAAGAAGTATTATATCTTAAGATTTTTATATTATTTTGCATTGCATAATTCTATTACAAAAAAATGAATCACTTAACGGATAAAGAATTGGTAAGTTTATTCAATACAGATAAAGAAAGGGCTTTCAACCTTTTCTTTCAACGTTATTATATCCGTTTATGTATGTATGCAGTACAGATAACAGATGACTTTTCCGAATCGGAAGATATCGTTCAAAGTTTTTTTATTTCATTCTGGGAAAAGAAGCTCTATAAAACCATCACTGACAATCTGAAAGGATATGCCTATCTCTGCATTCGTAATGCATCACTGAAGTTTATTGAAAAACGAGAAAAGATAAACTCCAACAACATTCTTCTGAACGAAGAGGAATATCTATATATATGTGAGAGCCTTGAAGAAAATGAACGTGAACAAAAAGAAAAGGAGTTGGAAAAAGCTTTAGCAGCATTGCCCGAACAAGAAAAGAAGGCACTCTATGGCATCGTTATTGAAAACAAAAGATATAAAGTGGTAGCTAATGAATTACACATCAGTGTAAACACATTAAAAACATATCTTGCTAGAGCAATGAAAAAACTGCGCAAAAACGAGAAATTACTTCTAGTATCTCTATCTTTGATAAACCTATCATAATTCTTCCAAGAAAAAAAGTCTCTCGTTTCTGACACCCATTTTACACAATTTCGGATCATATAATAAAACGAGAGAAAAAAGATGAATCAAGAAGATAATAATAAGACTGAAAAAAATCTGATTACCTTGCTCAACTGGTACCGGTTGAAACGGGTAAATGAATTTGTGGCACAATGTGACGAGGCACAAGCATGGGAATCAATCCAGCAACGCATCTGCCACCGTAAACGGATACGGATGTACACCTATTGGAGTAGCACTGCCGCTGCTTGTTTATTAATAGCTGCTTTCAGTTTTTACACACTCACAGAATATGAACAATCCCTATTTGCACACAGAGGAGAGCAAAAAGCAACCCTGTTTGTTAACAATGGAGAGTCCTATGACCTACTTTCGCAAGATAAATCCATTTTCAATGCAAATGGTATGCAGGTTGCACAAAATACGGAAAAAGAACTAAGATACGACACTCAAACAAATACACAAAAAAATATAGGGAAGCATATTTTAAATGTACCCAGAGGAGGAGAATATAAACTTGTACTTTCAGACGGTACACGTGTGCATGCTAATGCCGAAAGCCGCCTCACTTATCCCGTTTCTTTTACCGGAAGTAAAAGAGAAGTTTATCTCACAGGAGAAGCTCTCTTCGAAGTTGCCAAAGATACACTCCATCCTTTCATTGTACACACCCCGTACGGTATAGTCGAGGTAGTAGGGACACGGTTTAACGTAAATACTTACGAAAAGAACCAGACTACCGTTACTCTGGAAGAAGGAGCAGTAAAAGTGTATTGCGAGGATAAAAAAGAGAAAGGACAAAAGTCTCTTTCGCCCGGTGAGCAAGCTATCATACAAGCAAAAACAATTAATACACAACCTGTTCAGGTACAAGAGTATACTTCATGGGCAAATGGTGTATATGAATATACTGATACATCCCTGGAAACCATCGTGCAACAACTTTCGCGCTGGTATAATGTCAATATGACTTTCACCAACCCACAATTACGCGAACGGAAGTTTGCCGGAGTTATCTTCCGCGACCAGCCATTACAGAAAGCGGTAGACATCTTGTCCAAAGTATCTAATGTGTACTTCAGACAAAAAGGAAATATTATTGAGATAACAGAGAATCGTCCTCAATATTAAACCGGAAAAAACGTTATTCAAATATGAAAAAACATCTTCTAATCCGGATAATGCAAACAGTAGCCATTATCCTGTTTGCCGCCAGTGTATCGGCACAAAATCAAAACGTAGTCATATCAGCCAAGAATATTCCGGTACGTACAGCGTTGACCCAGATTCGTCAAGCTGCGAATGTGCATTTTGTTTATGAAGAGAAAAGTATCAATAATCAGCAGACCGTTACTCTCAATTACCCACAAGGAACATCATTGAGCACTCTACTCAACAACCTTTGCAAACAGATAGGACTGACATATGAAATCAATGATTCTGTCGTCCTACTATACCCGGCCTCCAAACAAACTACTACTCATGACATTCATATCCTTCTATTAGAAAGAGGAACTAAACAACCGCTACCAATGGCTACCTGTATCCTCAATCCGTTGGGAGCTTATGCCGCAACCGACATGGAGGGAAAAGCAGCACTAAAAAACGTCCCTACAGGAAAATACATATTAAACATTTCGTATGTAGGCTTCGAGACTGTGCAACGTGAGATTAATGTCGAACAAAATCTGGATCTGACTATCCGCATGACTCCCACTTCGCTAGCTTTGAAAGAGGTAGTAGTGGTAGCAAGGCAAAACGTAGCCGGAGAATCTACCAGTTCCATCATAGGCAGACAAGCGATAGACCATTTACAGGCTATGAGCCTTGACGACGTAATGCAACTTATACCGGGACATTTAATGAAAAATACAGATTTAACATCCCGTTCCAATGTACAACTCCGTACTCTTGTAAACAATAACACCAATGCATTCGGATCAAGCATCATCATGGATGGAGTTCCCATGTCCAACAACGGTACACTGTCACAAGGAGGATTCTCAAGTACCGCATTTGTCGGAACTGATTTACGTCAAATCAGTGCAGATGATATTGAATCGGTAGAAGTCATCCGTGGTATTCCTTCTGCCGAATATGGTGATTTAACCTCCGGTCTTGTAGTTGTTCATTCCAAAATCGGACAAACTCCCTGGCAGATCAAAGGAAAAATTAATCCCGGAACAATGAATTACTCACTTGGTAAAGGCTTACGTTTAAACAAAGATGCCGGTATCCTGAATTTCAATCTCGACTATGCACAAGCATGGGGAGACCCGCGTCAAAAAACAAAGTCATTCGACCGCTATACCTTTAGTTTAGGATACAGCAAAGATATTTCACATATCTGGCATACAGACACAAAGGTACGTTATATGATGGGTAAAGACTGGAATGGAAAAGACCCGGACGCCATTGACGACGGTACTTTCCAAAAGAATCTCAACCAACTGTTTTCACTAAGTCACAACGGGAAAATATCAATTAATAAACCTTTCTCACGTACTATTAATTACACACTGGGTGTCAGCTATACTCAAACAGAGATGGAGAAGAGTTCCATTGTAACCAATTCGTCTGGGTTACTGCCGATACTTACTGCCACAGAAACAGGATATTATAATGTGCCTTTTGAGCAAAGCTCATATCAGGCAAGTGGAGGTTCTCTTAGCCGTCCCGGAAATGTATATGCCAAAATCAGCAATACATTTTTCGTAAAATCAAAGAAGACATACCAAAACTTTAAAATGGGAGTAGAATACCATTACGATTGGAATAATGCCCGCGGATATTATAATGATGACGACCGCTACCCGTTGCAACCTAACAGTAACGGACGTCCCCGTCCTTTCTCCGACATTCCGGGTATTCATAAAATGGCTGCTTACATTGAAGATAACTTCCGCTGGGAAATATCAGAAAACAAATTTCTGAAAATACAGTTCGGTGGGCGTTTCACAACTCTACAGCCGTGGTCGGATGAAGCAACTTTTTCTTTCTCTCCCCGTGTGAACGCTTCGTTCTCTGTCAACAAATGGCTGAATATTCGTGGAGGTTTTGGCCTTAATTCCAAGACTCCGGGACTGGACTATCTCTACCCCGACAAAAAGTACATTGACCGTGTAGCCGCCAATTATATGCCCCAAGATGACAAAACCGGACAAATATTGATGTACCACACACAAGTATACAATGTACAACGAACCAAAGGCTTAAAAAATGCTACCAACCGCAAATGGGAGGCCGGATTCGATATCAAGTTGTCGGACAAACATAAATTAAGTATCATCGGTTATCACGATAAAACTGCCAATGGATTCGGATCAGCCACAGAATATTTTACATATACAGCCAATTACTACTCTGCGGAAAAAGGATTGATTATCACTCCGGGACAAGCTACCAAAATAGACTGGAATAATCCAGAACGGCAAGACATTGTATTTAGTACCACTGGTAAAATCGGAAATACAAATGTCTCTATTAATAAAGGTATAGAAATGGATTTTGACCTAGGAGAAATTCCGGCAATACACACTTCATTCTATTTGTCAGGAGCATACATGGAATCCAAGACTTACTCCAAAGACATGAACAGCAATAATCCTTCTGACCTGCCTACCGAATATACAATAGCCAATACAACTCCCTTCAAGATTGTATATCCATCCGGACTCACCAACAATGTATATCGCCGTTTTATGAACAACCTGCGAATTGTGACCAATATTCCAGCTCTGCGTATGGTAGCTTCTTTCTCAACACAGGCCATCTGGTACAACTATACCAAGAGCAACAATCCACCGATGGATCCCATCGGATGGATAGATACAGATCTCTCCTATCATGAGATAACAGCAGATATGCTGGCAGACGAAAATTATAAAATAAAAGGAGTGTCATTAAAAAGCCAACGTAAGAACCCCAAAGACAATGTGCCGAGCAAAGCACCCATCACATGGTTAATGTCGGGACGTCTCACCAAGGAGTTAGGCAATATAGGCGGCATTTCATTCTATGCCAACAATATACTCTTTTACGAACCTTTTCTTAAAAATTCTACCTCCAACACGCTAGTACAGCGTAACACAGGTAGTTTCAGTTTTGGTGTTGAATTATTCTTTAATTTATAAATCACAATATGAATAGAACAATTTCTTTTATCACGAAAATGATGTTTGCAGCTGCCACAGTTGTCATGGCTGCATGTTCCTCTGATGACAATGCCACGCAGGCATTGACCGTACAAGTGAAAGTATCCATGCCCGAAGGGTTTAAGTCTGACATACAATATGCAGATCGCACTGTAACAATGGGTAAATACACTGCCACTACAAACGAAAAAGGTATAGCCACTTTTGAAGGAGTGATTCCCGATTTGTATGATATCTCTACTTCCTGTGAAATCACTGCGGAAGAATACGCCGAGATGACCGGTAATGAAACACAAAATGAGAATTATGTGATATCCGGCAGTCTATTGAAATATACTGTCGGTTCGTCAACAACTATTGAACTTCAAACCAGTATTTCAGTAAAACAATCCCTCATCATCAGTAAAATTTATTATGCAGGAACAAAAGATAGCAGTAATAAAAATTATATGGCAGGAAAGTATATTGAATTCTTTAATAATTCAGACCAGACAGTTGATATAGCCGGACTTTATTTTGGATTGGTAGAATCAGAAAGCACCCCTGCATACACCCTTGGTTCCACACCGGAATATATTTATCTAAAACAGATCTATCGTTTCCCCTCTAATGGGGTCACAAGAGTTGAACCGGGAGCCTCGATAATTGTAGCCAATAGTGCTATCGACCATGCAGCAAATAATGAAGTGGATTTATCCAAAGCTGATTTTGAGGCTAAAGATACGCAAGGAAAAACGACCAACAATCCTGCAACACCGGCTGTAGAATTGATATATTCTACATTTCCCACAATTAGCAATATGAACCTTGTACAAAGCGGTCCATGTTCAGTTGTGCTGTTCAGTACAGATGAAAACGTTTCTTCATGGGAAACTGTATACGTCGACGGTAAAGACAGGGGAAACAAGTTTGTCAAAACCCCAGTAAAATACATAATGGATGGTGTAGAATGTTTGAAGAACAAAAGCACAGGAGTAGATAAAAGCACCAAACGTCTCTACAACTACATTGACGCAGGCTATCAAAATACGGAAGCTATATCGGGATATACCGGAGAAGTAATCTACCGCAAAATAGCCAAAACAGAAAACGGGCGTACCATTCTTGCGGATACTAATAACAGCAGCAATGATTTTGCCGTATCTACTGAAATCAAACCGAGGGAATATAAATAATAAAAAATAAAAGAGACTGTGCACAAAGAATACATATTCTTATGGCACAGCCTCTCCCAACTATTTCACGAAATAATTAAACCAATTCAGAAATGATGATGAACCATCGATATATACTCTTTGCCGGTCTGATGGTAACAGCACTGTGCATACACGCCCAAGATGCCACGTTACAGACTAAAGAAAAATACGAGTACGCCGATGCTACCCAGCTATGGAGACGTACCTTGAATCCTGCCGGACTTTCTCTGGATACGCTGACCAATCGGGGAATCAGTTATTTCGAGTTCTCTCATCAACAAGGCACCCACTATCGGGTTCAAGACGGTGATGAACAAAACAAATTATTGTTCACTTCGGAACGATACCAAAAAATAGGGAAATACCTCTACGGCTACGGACGTTTCACTTTCGATATGGGACGTCAATTCAACCGTTCGTGGAGCGACGTACTACGCAGCCACCATTCCAATCCATATTTTTCGGGAAGTTCTATCAAAGGGAAATATGACTTCCAAAACTTCGATCTCTCGGCAGCATTGGCTACTTTACCTATCAAAAACTTTACTTTCGGTGCACAGTTGGACTATAAAGTAGGAGACCTTTCCCGGCTGAAAGACCCTCGTTCGCGTACTAACCTGGCAGACTATCAACTGATTCCTGCCATTACCTACACGTGGAACAAACATTCATGGGGTCTTAGCGGATATTACCATCGCAGAAAGGAAAAAATTCCCAACATCACTACCGTGCAAACTGATCCGAACCTAAAATACTACACCTTCACAGGAATGGAAAATGCAGACGGCACTACTGGTGGTTATTCCGGTTTCGAACGTGAATTCGTCAACCATGAATTTGGCGGTGAGTTGTCTTATCAATATAAAAACGAACGTATACAGACACTTACCACTCTGTCTTATGCCAAAGGCAACGAAGACGTATGGGGAGATATCAAATATTCACCGGGAAAGTACCACACTACAACTTACAAACTACTGTCTCTGAACCGTATCAAATCCGGACAGACAGAGCATATCATCGACATTGACATTCGTTATCAGACAGGAAAAGCCGACGAGTACCGCCAAGAGAAAATAATAGAAAAAGATCCGGTAACAGGTATCGAATCCTCTTACTGGAACACACTTCTCATTTATGACGAACGTTATACTGTTGATTTACTTAATGCCGACCTGCACTACCGTCTATTATGGAGCAACCATCGTACCGGAGAAACTACGGCTTACACAGGTGCACGTGCATGTTTTCAGTCGGTAGAAGATCAATACAATCTCCCCTCTTCATCGCTTACAGTCCGTCAAGCAATTATCTGCATGGAGGGTGGATATTCATTCCTGCGTAGAAATAACCGTTCATTATGGATAGAGGCAGAAGCCGGTTACTACCTCTCATTATCATCGGACCTGTCACTAAACGATCCGTCCACTGAATATGCGCAAAACGTGCTTTTACCGGATATAACTTATTATGGAGCATCGTATGCACACGGAAAACTTCAAATACAATATCAAATGCCTGTAACAATAAAGAAGCATACCACCAACGTATGGTTCGTCAAAGTCATGGGAACGTATTTGAAAACCGACAAGAAAACTGATTCTAAAATGTTCGGAATAAGCCTCGGACTCTATCACTAAATTCTCCTACTCCACAGAAACCAACAAGATAAATTACACCAATCATGATGAGAATTGCCAACAACAAGCTCTGGTTACTATTCCTGCTGCTCTTTCCAACCCTTCTTTTGGGGAACTCCACCCCCATGTTTCACATCCGGCAAAATGCCAAAGGGTGCTTCATAGAAATACCTAAACGGCTGATAAACCGTGACTTCTTGCTAGCAGCCCGTGTGATGACCGTCAGTTCTCCCAATAACAGAGTAAAACTTTATGCAGGCCAGCGACTTTATGATCCGATATGGATACGTTTGAAATATGACAAAGAACAGTTGTACCTCCTACGTCCCGACCCCAAAAGTTTATGTGAGGACACCACTCATATTTCTTACGCAGCTTATGCCCGTAATGCCATCACTCCGATAGCAGAAGCTTGGAAGATTGAACAAGAAACAGACAGCTCGATTGTTGTGAACTGGAGCAAATTTCTTAGTGAGCCCATAGAAGGTGTAGACCCCTTCGGAGGAAAAACGTCACCGGGACGTTCTCTACCCCAACTCAACAAAATACTTCAGGTAGACACCTACGAAAATAACTTGGAAGTCAGCGTGCAGTATGGTTTTGAAGGAACCACCCAACCTTTCCTCACTACCATACGGAAATCGTTGTTACTGCTGCCGGAACATCCCATGCAACCACGCATATACGATGCCCGGGTAGGATATGATAATATCCCCAAACGGAAATTCAATTTCGAAACTCCCTCAATCACAGCAGAAAGCTACATCACCCGTTTCCGCATTGCCCCTTCTCCTAAAGACATGTGCAGCTATTTAAAAGGCAAACAGGTGAAGCCTCAACAACCCATCGTTTTTTATATAGACGATGCCTTCCCTCCTCTTTGGCAGAAAGCCATACGCAAAGGAATACTGGATTGGAACAAAGCATTCGAAGAAATAGGCTTCAAAGACGTAATGCAAGTAAAGACATATGCCGAAGCCGGGCCGGAATTTGATCCGAACGATATACGTTTCAACTGTTTCCGATATATAATCAGCGATTTCCCGAACGCAATGGGAAAACACTGGGTGGACCCGCGTTCCGGAGAGATTATGCAAGCTGACGTGTTGTTTCACAGCAACGTCATAACCCTGCTGCGCAAATGGTATTTCCTGCAAACATCAGCCTACCATCCTGCAGCACGAACCAAAACACTGCCGGACGATATAACAGCACAATTAATCCGTTATGCCGCCGCTCACGAGATAGGGCACTGCCTCGGACTTGAACATAATTTCAAAGCATCGTATGCTTATAACACAGAAGACCTGCGGCGTCCGGAATTTACCGAACGTTACGGTACTACCCCTTCCATCATGGATTATGCCCGATTCAATTATGTCGCCCAACCGGGAGACGGCGTCCGTTACGTATTGCCTCCTCTATTAGGAGTGTACGACCGATACGCCATCCGCATCGGCTATACATATCTTTCCCACGAAGACACCCGGACCATAGCCGGATGGATAGATAAAAAGCAAAATGACCCCATGTATCATTGCGGACGTATGACACCGAGTACCATCCCGATTGACCCTACCATTCAAACGTCCGATCTCGGCAACGATCCTGTCGCATCGGCAACATACGGAATACGTAATCTTCAACAAATATTGAAACAATTGCCGGAATGGAATAAAGCCCGTCAAACAAACGACCCGTTTGAGGATATGCCCGCCACATATACGGATTTGCAGCAAGCCTATTTCGATCATCTGGAACGTGTTATTCCTTTTATCGGCTTCTCCGATGAAGCATCCGAAAGAACTGTCGAATTTCTTTGGAAGCAACTGCTCGACGGATATAACTTTCTGCAAACCGACACCGTATGCAGGTATGCCGGCAACCAAACCGAAGCCATCATAAAGGCGCAAAAGACAATCATCGATAAGATGTTCGGCAGAATCATCACCGAACGAATCTTTTCGAACGAAACCTCAACAGGATTTACCTATACGCATTACCTGGAAACCTCCGCAAAATATCTTTTTGCAGACAAGGCTCCGGATATATTCACGCGACATTTGCAGGAAAGTTATCTCAATGCGTTGCAAACATTACTGACAGAAGCACGTACCTCCTCTTTCAGTGTACTCTTCTCCCCAACAGTCAATGAGCATCTCACTCGCGTCCGCGAACAATTGACAGCTACACCTTCTACATGGAATAATTATTTAAAAAATAAAATACAATGAAGTTAACTACCATTATTTCGACCTTTTGCCTCCTTTGCCTGTTGTGTATACAGCCCATGTATGCCGATGGAGGTTTCTGGCTACCTACACAAATACAAGGGAAAGTACATCAGACAATGAAAAAACAGGGATTACGCCTTAGTGAAAAGGATATTTACGATATCAACCATTCGTGCCTGTCGAACGCTATCCTCTCATTAAGTTACGACAACAGTACTTTTTCTCCCTTTGCCAGTGCCTCCTTTATCTCCAGTGAAGGACTGGTGCTGACCAATTTCCATTGTGTCGCACGGTATCTGGAACATATCTCCAATGCAGACCACGATTACGTAAAACATGGTTGCTGGGCTACCCATCGCAATGAAGAGACCTACCTTCCAAACTTGCAGGTCAACCAACTGATAGCCATCAAAGACGTAACAGCAGAAATAACCCAAGATACCGGGAATCTTGCCGACCAGGCACTTACCCAAAAGATTAATGAAAACGGGAATCAAATAGTCAAAGCTCAAGCCAAAGGGCGCGGCGTAGAAGGAAAAGTCTACTCATTGTTTGGCGGCAGACAATACATCCTTGCCGTCTTCCGCTGCTTCAAAGATGTACGCATCGTAGCCGCTCCTCCCATCTCGATAGGAAAGTTCGGAGGCGATACAGACAACTGGCAATGGCCCCGTTACTCCGCCGATTTTGCCATCTTGCGCGTTTATGTCAACGACAAAAATCAGCCGGCAGCTTACAACAAACAGAACCGTCCCTATCAGCCTGATGCTCATCTGTCTATTTCAAGTAAAGGAGTAAAGCCTGATGATTTTGTGATGGTAGCAGGGTATCCTGCACAGACAAGGCAATACGTCCCTTCGTTTGCCCTTGAGAAAATTGTATTCAAAGATACACAGGCAGAAGCAGATATTGCTAAGATTAAACTTGACTTCTACACACAACGCAAAGAAACAGCAGCCGACTCACTTTATTCTTACTACAACATAAAAGCAGGAAGCGCAGCCAACGTCTATCTAAAATCAATCGGTGAAATCAGTGGCGTGAAAGAAGCTGGCATCATCGCCCGGAAACAACAAGAGGAACAGGCGATGACAGAATGGATTCTGTCGGACAACGACCGTACACAACACTACGGCGCCACATTGCTCGGTGACATGAAAGCAAATTACGAGCATCTTACTTTACTGAATTTCACCGACCAAATGTTTCGTGAAGTCGCACTTTACGGTGCTAACATCATTCCTTTTGCCGGAAAATTTGAAAAGCTGGTGCAAATGGAACAACGGAAAAGCAAGAATGCAAAGGCTGCCATGAAAGGAGAAATCCGCAAACTGAAGCCACTTACCGCAGGATTCTATCGTGATTTCAGACTCGAAGACGACAAATATATCATGAAGAAACTATTAGCTTATTATCTGGAACACGTAGATTCTACTTTCTACTCCACGGCATTGAAAAAAGTGAAAAAATATTATCCACAACATCTTTCCACCTACATAGACAGCCTATACGATCATTCTCCCCTGCGCAATCAGGAAAGTATGCTCACTCTTCTGGACAGCGTGCCGACACAAGGAACAGCCGCTCTGTCACAAGACGGTTTGTATCAGTTATCACTAGGTTTCTATCTGATATATGTAGAAAAGATTAATCGCTTAAAGCAGGCGTATCAGAATAAAAACATGAAACTCTATTCTCTGTATCTGCAAGCATACGCCGAAAAGAACAAAGAGAAACAGCTCTCTTTTGACGCCAACCGTACTCTGCGTTATTCTATCGGGAAAGTGAAAGCAGCCATTCCCGGTGAAGGTGTCATTTATACTCCATTTACAACTGTCAACGGAATGGTCAGCCGTCATCTCCTTTATGCCGGGAACAAAGATTTTCAGCTACCGGCACGTTTCGCCAAACTCATTGAACAGCGCCAGCCCAGTAAATATTTCAGCCAGAAAGTAACACCAACCTGTTGTTTCCTGACCGATGCACACACCACTTCAGGCAGTTCGGGCAGTCCGGTACTGAATGCCAAAGGAGAAGTGATCGGTATCAACTTCGACCGTATCTGGCAGGGGCTTAGCTCCGATTATGAAACTGTTGGCAATGAGAAAAGCCGTAACATCGTAGTAGATATTCGTTATGTATTATGGACTTTGGAGCAATACTCCCGTTCTCAATATGTATTAGATGAATTAGATATTCACTAACCTATTAAATTCAATATGAAAATGTTATCTCCCAAAACACTCAAATACTTACGCTTAACGCACCGTTATATCTCTTTTATCTGTGCAGGCATCTTGTTTGTCTATCTCCTTTCCGGTTTCCTACTCAACCACCGGAAGGAATTCACATTCATGAATCAGAAAAAGGAATCTACAGTGGATTATATATTCCAACTTCCTGCCAATAAAGACGAGTTTACAGAAGCTGATGCACGAAAGATCCTCTCCGATCTCTCCTACAATCCCGACTTGTATAACCGCTTTAGTTTTAGTAAAAACAAACTGACCATCTTTGGTAAAGAGCAGTTGGTTATCAAATTGGATGCAACCAGTCAGCAGGCTTTTATTAAAGAAATGCATCGTCCCGCTTTCTTAACTGCATTGAATAAGCTACATCGCAATCCGGGTTCTTTATGGACAATAACCTCTGATGTATTCCTTTTACTCATGCTTATTTTGCTCGTTACCGGACTTTTGATTGTTCCCGGAAAAAAAGGATTGTGGGGTATCGGCGGAATACTGACGATAGTAGGAATATTGATACCTATATTCGTTTACTGGATGATAGCATAATTCCTTATTGTTACCCATCCAATCTGTCTGTACTACCTTTCCGTGCCACAAAAAAATAAAAAAGGACCTTTATTCAAGGTCCTTTTTTATCACTTCGTCCATTTCTTTTATACGTTTCTCGCGGTCTTTAATAGGACCGTCTTTCTTGTCATTCTTGAATACGTCATCGGCACGGTCGGCAACCTCGCCGCTCCATTCTTCAAACTGGTCTTTAGCCGGACGGCCATTCGGTTCGATATTTTCTTCGGCTATCGAATCATGCCTGTTAATCATATCATCCATAAGTTCTCGTTTTAAAAGTTTATGGCTATAAGACAATACAAACGAAGAAAAGTTTTCTGTTTTAATGATTTTTGAAGAAATCAGTCATGTTATTATACTATCAAAAGTACTCCAACATAATCCGGCTATTACAGAGTAAAGGTTGTTTCATCGGCGAGAAACTACAGTTCCATCAGTGTGAAACTATAGTTTCATCAGTAAGAAACTAATAGTTCCAAGCAAGAGAAACTAAAGTTTCAACCCTGTGAAACTAAAGTTTCAAGGCATAGAACAAACAGTTTCAAGCCTTGAAACTATCAGTTACAAGGCAGATCCCGCCCCGTAAGTACAAGGATAATAATAGAATAGCTTATCTACCTATGGTTAATACGATTAATTTTAGGCAATGAGATTTCATTTGTGATTTTTACTTGATTCGGGTATGCATCTCTATCATATCTTTGTAGTGCGTTTATCTCTCCTTGGCTTTGCTGTGACAGCATTATTGCCGTCACAGTGCTGTCACCATGTTGCTGTCACTCCATTATTTTATCATTATCAAGCAGTTAAGTCACAATCGGTGACAGATGACAGCAAATTTATTTTTTTATTTATTAGAGAGAGCTGGCTGAATTCAAGTTATAAATGCAATATCTCTTTTTATTAATTGGACTTTGAATGCAAGGTTGCTTATTTATTCCGATAGAGTTGCGGACGGAAAGGAACATAAAGAGTGTAATTACTATCCGCCGGCTTTCCTCCCGCCAATGCAGGTGACCACTTCGGCATTCCTTTGACAATGCGGAGGGCCTCCTCTGCAAATTCTGGATGAGTGGAACGCAGAATATGAGGGCGAAGGATAACTCCTTCTTTATCAATGGTAAACTCACACAAAGCATACCCCGAAACATTCTTCTCTAAAAGTCCTGCCGGATAAACCATTTCACTGGCAATATATTCTTCCGGACTCATCGCAGAGAAATGAGCTGGTTCTTCCACCTGCTTTCCGGAAAGCGTCTTTGCACGGGGACCTACCGGATAAATTCCAACATACATCGGTTGTTTATAAGCATCCGGCTCTTCCTTACTACGCTGTTGCAATACTTTCAATAAAGAAGCAGCCTCTTCCGCCAATGTCTGTTCCGAAATATTCTCCCCCCGGGATAACATATACGCCGACTGACAAACCAATACAAGACGTTCCATCAACGTTCCTTTTTCCGGCGACCATTTACGTCCCATCCGCTCTTTGCCTTTTGCGTCCGTAGAAGAAAAGTAATAGACAATTCCATCCAAACCAGCCGTAGAACCATCCAAATCCTGCACCTGTTCTGTCACCAAACGGAAGATGGCCCCTAAAGACTGATACAGGGAAGCACTGATGACAACCGATTTTGTATCCACCGTCACCGTCCCCTTCTCCGCCTGCCAGTAGGTACGGGATAGTGTGTTCGAAATCAGCGTATAACGCCCGTTCTTCCTTTCTACTGACATTGCATACTCCGGCGAAAAGGAAGGGATAGCTGCAAAACGCGCATAAGGCTGTTTCTGAAAGCCAGCATTAAGTAAAGAAAACACACTACGGTAATATTCGCCTAACTCGCCTGTATAAGAAGAAAAAGGTTTCACCGGCTCCAAATAGTCAATCTGGGCCGCCAGGCGAAAAGAAAAGGTTAAAAGCAGAAGACAGAAAACAATCTTTTTCATAAGTTGCCGGATTTTCGGTACATATCGGCAACAAAGATACAAATTATTTCGATGGTTCGTGATAAAATTATATCTTTGCACGGTTTTTACTAAGAAACTGAATAACAATACATCGAAAATATGATAGCTAAGATTGAACAACTTCTGAAAGAGGTGGAAGCCTTACACGCCTCCAATGCCGAAGAACTCGAAGCTCTCCGCATCAAATACCTAAGTAAGAAGGGAGCCATTAACGACTTAATGGCAGATTTCCGTAATGTAGCTGCCGAACAGAAAAAAGAAGTCGGCATGAGACTGAATGAACTGAAGACAAAAGCGCAGGACAAAATCAACGCGCTGAAAGAATTGTTTGAAAGTCAGGACAATGATTGTGACGGATTGGATTTGACGCGTTCGGCTTATCCCGTGGAACTCGGTACACGCCACCCGCTCACCATTGTAAAGAACGAAATCATCGATATCTTTGCCCGCCTGGGATTCAGCATTGCCGAAGGTCCGGAAATTGAAGATGACTGGCATGTATTCTCGGCACTCAACTTTGCCGAAGATCATCCGGCACGTGATATGCAGGACACTTTCTTTATCGAAGCTCACCCGGACGTTGTATTGCGCACGCATACTTCTTCCGTACAGACCCGTGTGATGGAAACTTCACAACCTCCTATCCGCATCATCTGTCCGGGACGTGTGTATCGTAACGAAGCAATCAGCTATCGCGCACACTGTTTCTTCCATCAGGTAGAGGCACTGTATGTAGACAAAAACGTATCGTTCACCGACTTGAAACAAGTTCTGTTGCTTTTCGCTAAAGAAATGTTCGGTACTGATACAAAGATTCGTCTGCGTCCGTCTTATTTCCCGTTCACTGAACCAAGTGCTGAAATGGACATCAGCTGTAATATCTGCGGCGGTAAAGGTTGTCCGTTCTGTAAACACACCGGCTGGGTAGAAATCCTCGGTTGCGGTATGGTAGACCCGAATGTGCTTGAATCTAACGGTATAGACAGCAAAGTATACAGCGGTTATGCTCTCGGTATGGGTATCGAGCGTATCACAAACCTGAAATATCAGGTGAAAGACCTCCGTATGTTCTCTGAAAACGATACTCGCTTCCTGAAAGAATTCGAAGCGGCATATTAATAATGTGCTAAATTTACCAGTATGCCAATGTTCCCAATGAAACCGTCGGACGGTGATCGGGACATTGGCATATTCATCAACAGACCAATCAGACCAACCGCCCCGGGTTCCAACCCACGCGAATCGGCCGATTGAACGATCATTCATTATGGCAAAGGATAGACTCATTACTCCCAGTTATTGTTTCATCTTGGCAGCCAACTTCCTGCTCTACTTCGGCTTTTGGTTGTTGATTCCTGTTTTGCCGTTTTATTTATCCGAATTTTTCCAAACTGGAAATTCCACTATTGGCATTGTACTTTCCTGCTATACGGTAGCCGCCCTCTGCATCCGTCCGTTTTCCGGTTATCTGCTCGACACGTTTGCCCGCAAACCTCTTTATTTATTTGCTTACTTCATCTTTATGATGATGTTCGGCGGATACCTGATAGCCGGCTCCCTTACCTTATTTATTATATTCCGAATCATTCATGGCGTCTCTTTCGGAATGGTTACAGTAGGAGGAAACACGGTAGTGATAGACATTATGCCATCTTCCCGCCGCGGAGAAGGCTTAGGCTATTACGGGCTCACCAACAATACAGCTATGTCTATCGGACCGATGTTCGGACTGTTTCTGCACGATGCAGGAGTCTCTTTTGCTACGATCTTCTGTTATGCATTCGGTTCCTGCATTTTAGGTTTCCTATGTGCCGGTCTGGTGAAAACTCCCTATAAACCTCCTGTGAAACGGGAACCGATTTCACTCGACCGTTTCATTTTGATGAAAGGACTGCCAGCCGGACTTAGCCTGCTGTTACTTTCCATCCCCTACGGAATGACAACCAACTATGTCGCCATGTATGCCCGCCAAATCGGATTGAACACACAAACCGGATTCTTCTTTACCTTTATGGCTGTCGGCATGGCAATCTCCCGCATCTTTTCGGGGAAACTGGTGGATCGTGGAAAAATAACGCAAGTAATAATGGCCGGATTATATCTGGTTGTTTGCAGTTTCTTCCTGCTTTCAGCCTGTGTTTATCTGATTCAATGGAATGATACTGTTTGCAACATCCTGTTTTTTGGTATCGCATTGTTGATGGGGGTCGGATTCGGGATCATGTTTCCGGCATTTAATACGTTGTTTGTCAACCTCGCCCCCAATAGCCAGCGGGGAACAGCCACTTCCACTTATCTCACTTCCTGGGATGTAGGAATCGGTATCGGTATGCTGACCGGCGGATATATCGCAGAAATAAGTACATTTGATAAGGCCTATCTTTTCGGAGCCTGCCTGACGGTAGTTTCCGCTATCTATTTCAAACTAAAAGTGACGCCTCATTACCATAAAAACAAGCTACGATGAGAAAGAAAGAACGTTATGAGAAAGTAATCGCCTGGTTTCAGGACAACATTCCTGTAGCCGAAACCGAACTGCATTACAACAATCCGTATGAGTTGCTGATCGCTGTTATTCTTTCTGCACAATGCACGGACAAACGGGTGAATATCATTACTCCTCCTTTGTATAAAGATTTTCCGACTCCGGAAGCACTGGCAGCCACTACACCGGAAGTTATTTTCGAATATATACGAAGCGTGTCCTATCCGAACAACAAAGCCAAACATCTGGTTGGCATGGCAAAGATGCTGGTGAATGACTTCAACAGTCAGGTGCCCGACAATCTGGACGATTTGATAAAGTTGCCTGGCGTAGGAAGAAAAACGGCCAATGTCATCCAGTCGGTAGTGTTCAATAAAGCTGCAATGGCGGTAGATACACACGTATTCCGTGTCAGCCACCGCATCGGACTGGTGCCGGACAGTTGCACCACTCCGTTCAGTGTGGAAAAAGAATTGGTGAAGAATATTCCGGAAAAACTCATACCGATTGCTCACCATTGGCTCATTCTGCACGGTCGTTATGTTTGTCAGGCACGCACTCCCAAATGTGACACCTGTGGTTTGCAAATGATGTGCAAATATTTCTGTAACACCTATAAAGTTACGAAAGAGGAACCAAAAGCCAAGAATAAATAACGATTTAATAGCAAGGAACCGAAATAAATAGTAACTTTGCGGTCGTTCTAAAAGAAGAATTTTAAAAACACTTTTAAATAAAAATAGAGTATTATGCAGACAATTGACAAATTCAATTTTGCCGGTAAAAAGGCATTTGTTCGCGTGGACTTCAATGTACCCCTGGACGAAAACTTCAACATCACAGATGACACTCGTATGCGTGCAGCTCTTCCTACTTTGAAGAAGATCCTGGCAGACGGCGGAAGCATCATCATTGGCTCTCACCTGGGCCGTCCGAAAGGCGTTGCCGATAAATTCTCTTTGAAACATATCATCAAGCACCTGTCTGATTTGCTGGGCGTTGAAGTTCAGTTCGCTAACGACTGCATGGGCGAAGAAGCTGCTGTAAAAGCTGCTGCTCTGCAACCGGGAGAAGTGCTGTTGCTCGAAAATCTTCGCTTCTACGCTGAAGAAGAAGGCAAACCAAGAGGTTTGGCTGAAGATGCAACTGACGAAGAGAAAGCTGCTGCCAAGAAGGCAGTGAAAGAAAGCCAGAAAGAATTTACCAAGAAATTGGCTTCTTATGCTGACTGCTACGTAAACGACGCATTCGGTACAGCTCACCGTGCACACGCTTCTACAGCATTGATCGCTAAATATTTCGATGTAAACAATAAGATGTTCGGTTACCTGATGGAAAAAGAAGTGAAAGCCGTTGATAAAGTATTGAACGACATCAAACGTCCGTTCACTGCTATCATGGGTGGTTCCAAAGTTTCTTCTAAAATCGAAATCATCGAAAACCTGTTGAGCAAAGTAGACAACCTGATCATCGCTGGTGGTATGACTTATACATTTACTAAAGCAATGGGCGGTAAAATCGGTATCTCTATCTGTGAGGACGACAAACTTGACCTGGCTTTGGATTTGATGAAGAAAGCAAAAGAAAAAGGTGTAAACCTGATATTGGCTGTTGACGCTAAGATTGCTGACGCATTCTCTAACGATGCCAATACTAAATTCTGTGCTGTTGACGAAATTCCTGACGGATGGGAAGGCCTTGACATCGGTCCTAAGACTGAAGAAATCTTCGCTAACGTTATCAAAGAATCTAAAACTATTCTTTGGAACGGTCCTACAGGTGTATTCGAATTTGACAACTTCACTCACGGCTCACGTGCAGTAGGTGAAGCAATCGTTGAAGCAACTAAGAACGGCGCATTCTCACTTGTTGGTGGTGGCGACTCTGTAGCTTGTGTCAACAAGTTCGGTTTGGCTAGCGGTGTATCTTATGTTTCAACCGGTGGCGGCGCATTGCTCGAAGCAATCGAAGGAAAAGTTCTTCCGGGTATCGCTGCTATTCAAGAATAATAGAACTAGATAATTAGTTAATTTTTTAAATAGTTAATAATAAGAGGGCAGTTCTTTGTGAAAAGAGTTGCCCTTATTCATAAAAACGAGGTATGAAAAGACCGATACTACTTTTTTGGTTCATCCTTTTCTTCCTTTACTCCTGTCAGAGTAAAAAAGGAGACAGCTCTTTTTTACCTCTAACCGAACTGCAACCACTCACCCTGGGCATGATGCCTACACTGGACGGACTCCCTTTCCACATAGCTAAAACACAAGGTATCTACGATTCATTAGGATTGGACCTGAGCATTCTTTCATTCAACTCCGCCAACGATCGCGACGCCACTTTCCTGATTAGGAAAATGGATGGCATGATTACCGACTATCCCAGCGCAATAGTGCTGCAAGCTATCCATCATGCTGATTTAGGATTTATCTTGAAAAATAATGGTTACTTCTGCTTCATTGTCTCTAAAGAAAGTAATATCAACCAACTGGAACAACTCAAGGAAAAAAATATCGCTGTGTCACGCAACACAGTTATTGAATATGCTACTGACCAGTTATTAAGCAAAGCCGGAATCAGTCTTTCGGAAATGAATATGCCGGAAATCGGTCAGCTTCCTCTCCGCCTGCAAATGTTGCAGTACAATCAGATCGACGCCTCTTTCCTGCCCGACCCTGCCGCATCTATCGCCATGAACAGCAAACATCGTTCATTGGTGAGCACACAAGAACTGGGCATTGATTTTACGGCTACCGCTTTTTCACGAAAAGCGCTCAACGAAAAAAGAAAAGAAATCGAACTACTCATCACAGGCTATAATCTGGGAGTAGATTATATAAAAATGCATCCACAAAAGGAATGGGAGCAAGTGCTGATTGAAATAGGTGTACCGGAAAATCTGACAGGACTTGTCGCCCTCCCCAATTATCAAAAAGCAAAACGCCCTTCAGCTGAAGGGATAGATAAAGCTATACAGTGGTTGAAAGAAAACCACCGAATCCCCGAGACCTACGCTGAAAAGAATCTGATTGACACAACGTATATCCCCACAATATCAACCAAAATCAAATAACAACTAACTCATGCGAAAAACACTACTCCAATTCTTAACCTTTGTTTTATGCATTACAGGTATGCAAAATCCGCTCCTGGCACAGGAGCAGACACCATTAAATCAAGTTGTCAACACACTGAAAGAACGGATTAGCCTCTCCGGATATGCCCAATTGGGATATACTTATGACGATGCAGCGAATCCGGATAATACATTCGACATCAAACGAATCATTTTCATGGCACACGGAAAGATTACCAAACGGTGGACTTGTGATTTTATGTATGACTTCTACAATGGGGGCATGTTACTCGAAGTGTATACCGATTATCAGTTTCTCCCCGGACTTACGGCACGTATCGGTGAATTCAAGGTTCCTTATACCATAGAAAATGAATTATCTCCTACCACAGTAGAACTCATTAATTGTTATTCGCAGTCTGTTTGTTACCTGGCAGGAGTAAGCGGCAGCGATAAGTGTTACGGAATGACGTCCGGACGGGATATCGGTATGATGCTTCACGGGAAATTATTTCGTGACTTCCTGCAATATAAGGTGGCTGTAATGAATGGACAAGGATTGAACACCAAAGACAAAAACAGTCAAAAAGATGTGGTCGGTAACTTGATGGTTAATCCGCTGAAATGGTTATCCGTGGGTGGTTCGTTTATCCGCGGAACAGGACATGCCATAGCAGATTCGGAATATACCGGAATCAAAGCTGGAGAAAATTACGCCAAGAAACGTTGGAGTGCAGGAGGGGTTGTCACCACTTCCACCTTTAATCTGCGTACGGAATATCTCGGCGGAAAAGACAGGAATGTGAAAAGTGAAGGTTTCTATGCAACAGGCAGCGTACGCTTCGCCCGGAATTTCGATTTCATCGCTTCTTATGACTATTTCAACCCGAATAAAGCTGCCGACTTCAAACAGAATAATTATATTGCAGGCGTACAGTACTGGTTTTATCCCAGATGCCGCTTACAAGCACAATATACTTTTTGCGACAAGCAAGGAGACGGACAAAAAGACTCCAATCTGATACAGGCACAAGTGCAGGTAAGATTTTAATTTAACGAAGAATCTTATATTATCAGGCACGGATTACATAAACCAATTAATAACAGAAACCAAGAAATCATGGAACACAAAATCGCCGAAACCAACGCCCGAATAGACGTGGCCGACGTATTAAGAGGATTAGCAGTAATGGGAATTATTCTCTTACACAGTATTGAACACTTTAATTTCTACTCCTTCCCGGAAGAAGTACCTTTTGAATGGATGAAATTTACCGATCAGGCTATTTGGAGAGGATTATTCTTCACATTCAGTAACAAAGCATACGCTGTGTTTGCCCTGCTCTTCGGTTTCAGTTTCTATATTCAAGACAACAACCAACAACGGAGAGGGAAAGATTTCCGCTTGCGATTTTTATGGAGATTATTCATTCTCTTCATTATAGGACAGTTCAATGCCGCCTTCTTTACCGGTGAAATATTGACCATGTATGCGATTTTAGGAATTATCCTTCCGATATTCTGCCGGATGAGTGACCGCACGGTTGTCATCTTCGCTACTTTACTAATTTTACAACCTATCGATTGGGGGAAATTGATTTATGCTTTGTGTAATCCTGACTATGTGGCAGGAAAAAGTTTGGCAGGTTATTATTTCAGCATTGCTTTCGACGTGCAAAAGAATGGAACGTTCCTCGAAACAGTCCGCATGAATATGTGGGAAGGACAACTGGCCAATATGACCTGGGCACTGGAACATGGACGTATCTTACAGACACCGGGATTATTCTTATTCGGAATGCTTGTCGGTCGCCGCAAATATTTCCTGTACAGCGAACAGAACGAACGCCTGTGGCTAAAGGCATTGGCCGTTTCACTTCTCTGCTTCTTCCCCATCTACGGATTGAACAATATGTTGCCGGAATTCATCGAACGAAGTGCCGTCCTTGTTCCCCTCCAATTGATTTTAAGTTCATTCAGCAGCCTTAGCTTCATGGTATTGCTGGTAACAGGATTACTGCTGACTTTCTACCGCGTAAAGGACCGCAGCTTCTTTATGCGTTTCACATCTTATGGTAAAATGAGTTTAACAAACTATCTCGGACAATCTATTTTCGGTTCTCTTTTGTTCTATCATTGGGGATTCGAACTTGGAAGATATTTAGGAATCACTTACAGTTTCCTTTTTGGCATCCTTTTTGTTATATTACAAATGGTATTCTGTTCGTGGTGGCTCCGGCACCATAAACACGGTCCTTTTGAGGGTCTCTGGAAACGTTTGACCTGGATTGGAAAAAATAAATAATAAAATAATGATGAACGAAAAAACGATTAATGAACAATACGCATATATACGTACTTTACTTGAAGAGAAAAGACTCAAAGAGGCCCTAATGCAGTTGGAATCTTTGCTGTGGCAGTGTCCCGACTGGGATTTGCGCACTCGCCTGGAACAATTGCAGACCTCTTACAAATATATGCTGGAATACATGAAACAGGGAGCAAACGACCCTGAACGGTGGAATCTGTATCAGAAAATGGTAGCAGACACCTGGGGAATTGCCGACCAATCACGTCTGCTCATGTTGGATAATGCTTCATCAAGATACTATCATGAAGTACGCCGCACTCCCGTATCGGCGGACTTGGCTAACTATGGTATAAAAACAATATTACACATGCTGGAGTCATTTAATGACGACTTGGCAGTCAGCGGATTACTGTCTGACGAAAAGATGGATGAAGTATTAAAGCGGCATGAAGATACGCTCAAGTTTATGTTTATAAGAACATGGACAAACAGCGCATGGACTCCCGAAGACGAGGAAGACGCAAAAGCCATGCTTACCTCGGAATTACTTCCGGGAGATGACTTATGCTTATTTGTCAGTGCCCTTACATTGAGCTTGATGGAATGTTTCGACTTACGAAAAATAGTGTGGCTGCTCAATGCTTACGAACACCCTAACGTCAACATCAGCCAACGGGCATTGGTAGGTACAATGATTATTTTCCACATCTACAGAAACCGTCTTCCTTTTTATCCGGAACTCATCAAAAGGGTAGATCTGATGGAGGAAATACCTTCATTCAGAGAAGACGTCGCACGTATATACCGCCAAATGCTATTATGTCAGGAAACGGAAAAGATTGATAAAAAGATGAGGGAAGAGATTATTCCTGAAATGCTGAAGAATGTCTCCTCCATGAAAAATATGCGGTTCGGTTTTGAAGAAAACGATGAAGAAAACAATGATATGAACCCGGATTGGGAAGATGCATTCGAGAAGTCCGGTCTGGGGGATAAATTGCGTGAAATGAACGAACTGCAGCTAGAGGGCGCAGATGTGTATATGAGTACTTTTGCCGCATTGAAAAATTATCCGTTCTTCCGCGAGGTACATAACTGGTTTTATCCATTCAGCAAACAACAGTCCAATGTGCACAAAGCAATGAAGCAAGCGGGAAATCAGGGAGGCAGTCTGTTGGACTTAATTCTTCAATCGGGATTTTTCAGCAACAGCGATAAGTACTCGCTCTTTTTCACGATTCATCAATTGCCACAGTCGCAACAGGATATGATGTTGAGTCAGCTGAACGAACAGCAGGTGGCAGAATTGGCAGAGAAATCGAATGTTGAAACAATGAAGAGATTCAATGAACGTCCGGGAACGGTCAGCAACCAATACCTGCACGACTTGTACCGTTTCTTCAAACTTAGTGTACGCAAGAGTGAGTTCAGAGATATTTTTAAAGAGAAACTCGATCTTCATCACGTTCCTGCACTTGACAATATATTGTGTTGGAAAGATGTATTGTTCCCCATTGCCGATTTTTATCTGTCAAAAGAACGTTGGGACGAGGCTACCGAAATTTATGAAGAACTGGAGTATATCGGAGGATTCAAAGGAGAAAGTGCGGAATGTTATCAGAAGTTTGGCTATGCATTACAGAAAAGAAAGAAATATGCAGAAGCTATTCAGGCTTATCTGAAAGCAGACACGCTGAAGCCGGATAATATCTGGAACAATCGCCACCTGGCTATTTGTTACCGGCTAAACAGAAACTATCAGGCTGCACTCACTTATTATAAAAAGGTAGAAGAAGCTGCTCCGGAAGATACCAATGTGACTTTCTATATCGGTAGTTGCCTGACTGAATTGGGACAATATGAGGAAGCTCTGAATTATTTCTTCAAGTTGGATTTCATCGAGAACAATTGTATAAAGGCATGGCGCGGCATCGGTTGGTGCTCGTTCATCAACCAGAAATATGAACAGGCGATGAAATATTATGAAAAGATCATTGGACAAAAGCCGCTGGCTATTGATTATATGAACGCAGGACATGTGGCCTGGGTAATGGGAGATATTCAGAAAGCTGCCGTTTTCTACGGAAAAGCCATTACGGCTAGTGGAAACCGGGAAAGATTCCTGGAGATGTTCCATAAAGATAAAGACTCTCTTCTCATACAAGGGATTCGGGAAGAAGACATTCCTCTGATGCTGGATTTATTATAGTCTCCCGCATCTTTCAATTTGGGATATTCAGTAAATATCCCTGCTTAAGAATACAGAAAAAGGCTGCCTCAAAATAGAAAATGAGGCAGCCTTCTCATATTATTGGGTTGAGTAGAGATGAGATAGTCAGATAGATTCACGAGCCCTACTATAACTTTTTCAACTCTCCATACAACTTCTGTATGGGAAGTCCCATAATATTATAGAAGCTACCTGAAATTGATTTCACTCCGATATACCCGATCCATTCCTGAACGCCATAGGCTCCTGCCTTATCCATCGGCAGATAGCGATCGACATAATACAGGATTTCATCTTCTGACAAGACATCAAACAATACTTCGGAGGAAGCAGTAAAGCTTTTTTGCCATTCGGTGGTAGCCAGGCAAACACCTGTGAAAACCTGATGAGACTTTCCCGAAAGAGCACGAAGCATTTCAATGGCTCCTTCCCTGCCCTCCGGTTTTCCAAGTACTTTTCCATCCAGCCAGACTATGGTATCTGCTGTAATCAATAATTCTCCCGGCTCCATCATGGTACGATAGGCATCCGCCTTTTCACGAGCAATATATTCGGGTATTTCAGCACCAACCAATGTATCCGGATACGACTCGTCTACATCCGGCAATGTTCTGACTACATAATCTACTCCCAAGCCTGACATCAGTTCTTTCCGACGGGGAGAATTGGAGGCTAATATAATCTGATATTTCTTTAAGTTATCAAGCATTATTTTATTTACAATTTGACGATTTACTATTTATGATTGAAAATACTTTTTATTGATGTTACCAGTTGATCTCACCAGCCGAAAGCATCTTCTGCCATCCATAGACCATGAGCTTTCAATACCTGCTCCACTACATCACGCCCGCAACCACGTCCGCCGTCTGCATAAGAAATATACTTTGCTACGGATTTCACTTCCGGCACGGCATCTTTCGGACAACATGGAAGTCCGCATTCACGCATCACTTCAATATCAGGAACATCATCTCCCATATAAAGAATTTCATCATCGGTCAATCCATATTTATCACGAAAATCACGATAATCGTGTATCTTGACGGCAGATCCCATATACAGATCCTTCACTCCCAGTCCTTCAAAACGGATACGCACTGCTTCTGTACGGCCACCGGTGATGATGGCTATGTGAAGTCCCTTTTTCACAGCCAACTGGATAGCGTACCCATCTTTGATATTCACGGTACGCATCGGTTCTCCGGAAGGATGCAGAGGTACAGTTGTCGAACTCAATACTCCGTCTACGTCAAAAGCTAAAGCCTTGATACGAGATAAATCATAGTTGATGGTGCTCATGGATACTTTTGCTCATTAGTTTATATATTTCCTGCAATGCCGGAGAATCTACCAACATGGCAAGATGATTGCTAATCACATTCTCATCATAACGGACAGCGGGTCCGGTCTGTGCATCATGCGGTGCCAGTTCGTGCACTTTACGTGCTGTTTCGTCTATCAGCGGAAGCATGACATCAAAAGGCAAGTTATACCTTTCAAGCAAATCAGCAGCTAATGCATACATGTGATTTGTGAAGTTACAGATAAAAACAGCTGCCAAATGAAGGCTTTTACGCTGCTCGGAAGAAGCTTCGTAAACTTTCTCCGAAAGAGCGGCAGCAACAGCTTTCAAGAACTCTACATCTTCCGGTCGTTTCGCTTCAACAAAGAAAGGTACTTCCTGAAAATTGACTTCACGTTGTTTGCTGAATGTCTGCATCGGATAAAATACCCCATACCGTTCTGCATGCCCTTCCCAGATACTCATCGGAATACTTCCCGCTGTATGCACCAACAATGAATTCTGTTTCCCTTCTGTTATCTGCGGCAACAAATCTACCAAAGCGGCATCTTTCAAAGATACGATATACAATTTGGCATCTTTGGAAATTTCCTGCAAATCTGTGGTATATTCAGCTTCCACTTTCTCGGCTAAAGTACGGGCAGATTCCATTGTCCGGCTATATACCTGCACAATGCGGAATCCTTTATGATAGAGAGCTTTCGCCAGATTAGTAGCCAGGTTGCCTGCACCGATAAACACAATCGGTGTATCTTCTATACTTCTCTTCATTATTTCTTTACCGTTTTGCAAACCAGAATAAAATGATTCCGACAATGAGCAGAGTCAATGGCAACAGATACCCGGATAACGAACCCAGCAATGATATTACCAGACTGATATTCATCACCAGCCAAAGACCAAGCAACACAAAACCAATTGATTTGTCACGTTTAAAAATAAGAAAACAGATCGAAGCATACAATAACATATTGTCCTTATTCATCACCCAAGGTAGTCCAACAGTAGAGAAATGAATCAGTTTATCAATCAGATAAAGTGCTCCGATAACGATAAAGGTAACAGCAGTAGCCAAATAAGTATCTTTGCTGTTACTCGCTTTAGCAGCTCCCATATTTATTTTCCTCCGAATTTATTTATGTGAATTTTCTCCCATTGAAGATGTTCTTCGTTGAAAGGTTTACGTTCCATCCCTTTATGTCCGATAGCAATAACGGAAAGAATTTGAAGTTGCAAAGGAATATCCAGGATTCCATGAACAAATTCATCGGAAGGCATTCCGGTAGCAGTGAAACGTTCGCGAACCTGCACCCAGCAGCTTCCCAAACCCAAATCTTCAGCCTGCAACTGTATCATGATGGAAGCAATAGAAGCATCTTCAATCCAAACATCACTGGCCAACGGATCGGCCATTACCACAATTGCTAAAGCTGCGTCGGCAATGAATGAAGAAGCCTGTTCCTTGCAATGAGACAATTCTTTCAATACCTCTTTATCATCAATCACTACAAACTGCCAACTATTACTACGTTTGGAAGAAGGAGACATCAAAGCTGCTTTCATCAACGTAACTACCTGATCTTGTGTCAACTCTTCATCGGTGAACTTCCGCATACTACGACGGTTCTTTATTAATTCACTGAAATTTTCCATATTATTTTTTGGTTTCATTTGATTAATGTATGCAAAGATAATGCAAACCGAGCGTAATAGGAAATAAAAGTATCTTTTTCATTTCTATTGTCAGAAGGGAATCTATGAGATGAAAAGAGCGCCAAATACTCCACTAAATGAAGAATATATTGTATCTTTGCACAGAGAAATAATTTCATTATGAAAAAGCGAATTACACAAGACGATTACATTAAAGCGAATCGTAAAGCTAGCCGTGAGGCAGAAATCGAGATGTACGGGCACCCTATTTGTCACAAACGAGTGCACCAGTCAAAGAAAGTATATAACCGCAGAAAGATAAAGGCAGCCGATAAAAAGCTGCCTTATTTTTTTGTCTTCAAAATGGCGTCACTATCCCCCAGACATAGCGACACTATGCAATAGAAATAGCGTCACTATCATGATAGGATAGCGTCACTATATTTAGGAGGTTAAAAAAGAAGGTTATCTATTTACCTATCTATCTAATTATCTATACAATCCGAGTTAATTCCCCGGTCGTAGAATCAATAATAAATCCGTAGACTGTCACATCTGAAGGGATCAAAGGATGGCGCACGATAAAATCGACTGTTCCTCTCACCGACTTTTCCGTATCTTCGAAACCATCCAGCCACGAATGAAAGTCAACTCCGCAGAAGCGCATCATGTCAATATAATCCGGATTGATTCCGCGTGCTTTCATTTTTTCGAGCATTTCTTCACTGTGCATGTGGCAAGCTCCACAATCAGAATGAGCAATCACCATTATTTCCTCCACACCCAGTTCAAAAATAGCAACGAGTAAACTACGTATTACGCTACCGAAAGGATGGGAAATAACGCCACCTGCATTTTTTATCATTTTCACATCGCCATTCTTAATTCCTAGTGCGGCTGGAAGCAAAGCAGTCAGTCGGGTGTCCATACAGGAAAGAATAGCTATTTTCTTATCGGGATATTTATTGGTAATATACGATTCGTATCCCTTGTTCTCAACAAATTGCTTGTTGTAAGCTAAAATTTCTTCTAACATAGTTCCGCTTTTTAAAAGTTCTGTTCGATTACACAAAGATATATAAAAAAGGGACATATCATCACGACATATCCCCTCTTTAATTAAAATTTAATCTGTATTGCTATTGTAAAAATCCATCCAGACCAGACTTAGCTGTTGTACCGTATCCATTATCTCCATATTCTTCAGCATTATCAATCTGTTGAAGGAATGTTTGTGATATAGGACGCCATATATTATAAGATTTGAAGCTAGAAGCAGCACGTTTGTTATATTTCGCCAAACGAGTTGAGAATGCTTGATGACGCTGCAACAATGCCCAACGTGAATGTTCTCCACAAAGTTCACGTGCATATTCGTCGTAGATATCTTCTTCGGTGACAGTAGTCAGCTTGTAAGACGACTCCGAAGCTCCGGTGCGAGCTGCACGGGCACGAAGCGTATTCAAATATCCTGCAGCTTTTGTACCGTTACCTAAATGCTGTTCGGCCTCGGCAGCAATCAAATAAACTTCTGCCATACGCATCACAAAAATATCACCATTACGGATTTGCAAGTTACTTCCATAATATACCCCTTCATAACTCCAGATAAACTTATTCAGACATGGATATGTTGCATATACTTTTGAAGTACGATCATAATCGCTAGGCATATCGTTCTGTGTTTTTACGTAATTGCCATTTGTATCAAACAAATCATCGATATTCACACATGCATAAACACGATCTTTCTTGTCTTCCGCTGACAAAGGTTCTTTGGACAAATAAAGAAAGAAACGATTATCATCCGCAGGCAATGGATAATCTATTACATATACTTTTTTAGGGGTCATCAATGTTGATACATCCCCTGTAGTCACCCCTTTGGGCCACACAGATGCTGTATACTGATTTCCTCCATGAGACATCGTTTTGCCATCACAATCAACATAGGGATAAATTTTTTCACCCACATGAGAAGCATCAATACCATACTTCTGACATAAATCGCTAGTCAAAGTCACTATATTCTTAGTATATGGAATCCATGCCACTTTTTCCATAGAAAATGCCCCGAAAGCAGTCTGGAATGAATTCTCCCAACGTTTATCCCAAGTTGGTTCAAAGCAGTCCAACAAATATTTAGATGGTGCGCAGTTACCATTGTTGGTACGTCCATAAAAATAGTTCTGTTTGTCAGATGTAATCTTACTAATATCCGACAGGTTCGTCTGATTCCAGTAAGTATACGTAAACAATTTATTATATCCCGCATTCGAATAATCCCATGCGTCATCATCACCGGCATCACAACCTGCTGCAACAAAAAGCGCTTCTTTATTAGTACGGTTGTTGCCATCAGCCCACATATCTGATATATCATTATAAAGATAACCTCCGTAAGTACCTCCGCCGGCTTCTGTATCCGCAATAAAGCTTTCCGCAACATCTGCCGCTCTTTGCCAGTAAGAAACACCATTCTCGTTCAATCCCTGACCGGCTCCTTGTATGTAGGCACGAGCCAAAAGTCCCATAGCCGATTTTCTTGAAACACGGGCACGATTATTACCGTAAGGAGTTGTATTCAGATTATCCGCAGCATACTTCAAATCATCAATAATGTATGAATAAATTTCCGACAATGTATTCCGTTTAGGTTCCAACACAATATTATTTCCCGCTTCATTCATGCAAAGAGTGATCGGACCAAAGTAAGTAGTCAATATCAGATGATAAAAGCCACGCAAACAACGAGCTTCGGCTGTTAGCACACGAATATCATCCGCATTTCCTTCTACACTTTCCGCACGGTTTATAACCGTATTACATATCCCCAAAGCAGTATACGCCTGCATAAATAATTTATCCCATGCCTTATCTTTACTCGGCGTCAGAGATTCATAGTAAAAAAGTTCTTTTGAGTTATCATTATTATTTGCCGTCAACCACGTATCCGTACCAGCCTCTGCAACAGATAAAAAGTCTGTCACAGTATACAACTGACTATAAATAGGATTATAACACTGGGTTTGCATTCCGTACCACCCGTCAAACGTAGCCAACGTTTCTTCGCCGGTAACTTCCATTGGATTATATTCATCCAATGAACATGAATTGATAGTAACCATCGCACACAATGCTAAGGCCACATTATATACTAATTTCTTCATTATTTATCAGTTTAGAGAATTAAAATGAAAGATTAAGACCAAAGACCAACTGTTTTGTCAATGGATAGTTCAAACCACCATTCATTTCCGGATCATAATCCTTCAACAAATGACTTTTTGCAATAACGAATGGATTAGTAATCGTTCCATACACACGGAGCTTGCCCAATCCCAGTTTTTTAGCCAATTTATCAGGCATAGTATATCCCAATGTTATATTCTTTATTTTAAAGAATGATCCATCTACATACGACAACGCTGCAAAGCCTGGATAATAGCTCAACTTATCCTTGATAGAAGCATCCATAGCAGGAAAATCGTTCGAAGGATTTGTTTCAGACCATACATTAAAATAAGTAGGATAGTTGTTCAACCCTGTCGGGTCATAATCCGTTAATACAGAATATTTAATCATCTGTCCCCAACGCATATACATATAAATACTTAAATCAAAATCTTTATATGTCAAAGTATTCTGGAAACCCATTGTCCAATCCGGAGAGTTATGTCCCAATACTTGATAATCATCAGCAGACACAGAATATGTATTAGAAGCATCATAACGGATTTCCTGTCCGTCAGCATTCACTTTCGTATAGTAGACACTACCGTCCGTATCCGTATGCCGCACCATATCAGGCACATTAATCTTTATAGATCCCGGTTTCAGTCCAAACACAGCAGCATCAGCTTCTTCACCTTTCTGCCAGATACCATCCAGTTTGTAGTGATAAAAAGAGTTGATTGCACTACCTACCGCATAAGTATAATCGCCATTGATTACTTTATCATTAGCAGTTCCGGTCAGTTTCGTAATCTCTTCCTTATTATATGCAAAAGTCAGAGCCGATGTCCATTGAAAATTTTTAGTTTCAATGTTGCGGGTATTCAAAGCAAACTCAAGACCTTTATTTTTAGTCTCACACAAGTTTATATTGGTCAGATATTGCTCTTTAGAACTATAGGAACCGTTCACTACAGGTAATGATTTTTTCCATATCACACCTTCCGTCTTAGTCTTATACATATCCAATGTCACATTGATACGATTATTCAGGAAAGAAGCATCAATACCGATATTGGTGTTCTTTGAACGTTCCCATGTCAGTTCCGGATTAGCTATTATTTTAGTGAGATTATAAATCTGCGTTTTTTCACCACCTAACGTCAACCATCCGGACTCCAGAGAAGAAGAGGAAGAATAAGGATCAATACTGGCCGTACCAGAAATACCGTAACCCACACGAATTTTTAAATTATCCAACCAGTTTCTTGTACTTTCCATAAACTTCTCGTCAGAAATACGCCATCCCAATGAAACAGCCGGGAAATTAGACCATTTATGATCTTTAGCCAAACGTGAAGAACCATCCCGACGAATAGAAGCAGAAAGCAAATACCTACCCAATAGAGAGTAGTTGATACGTCCTACTAATCCGACTCCTTTAGACATGGTATAACTGGACGAGTTCTTCTGAACGGCAGCTTTTTCCAATCCTTCCCACAAATATTTGTTGTTAGCAATACCTGTTCCTGTCATTTCCGTGTTATCCGTCTGGTTATGATTCCAGGTAGACACACCGGTAAGCGTAAATTCATGTATCTTAGCAATATTAAAGTTGTAAGTTACGATATTTTCCCACTTATAATTATATGATCTGTTTTGAGTAATCTTTGCATTCGTATCTGTCTCTACATTTCCTCCCGCTTTGTAAAAGTTGTACGAGCCATCTCCCTGGAAACTATTCGAACGGGAATAAGTCAACGTCCCATTCACGCGTGACTCCCATGTCAATCCTTTAATCGGAGTTATTTTAATATAAGGATTCACATACAGTTTTGTATTCTGGGATTGGTTTCTCCAATTACTTTTATTATTCATCAAAAGATTCAAATAGCTGGCATCCCCTTCAATCGGATAAGGATTAACATTGCCATTCTCGTCATAGATTTCACCGTAAGGAATAGCCGTCATACCATCTTGAATCTTTGCAAAAGGCTTATTCTGATGCACATAAGATGCCTGGATACTAATTCCTGTAGTAAACCATTTATTGATTGTGTGATCAATGCGAATATTTGTTGAATACAATTTATAATTATCATCGTTGTATTGTCCGTTTTCATCCGAAAAATTCATAGACATATAAGCCTTTGTATTTTTTGTACCTCCTGAAACCGACAAACTATAATTCTGAACAGTCCCCGTATGCAACAATTCATCTACCCAGTCAATGTATTTCCCGTTTTGATAAGCTTCATAATAAGCAGGGTTAGTAAACATATTGGCATCATCCACATAAGTACCCGCATTTTTATGGGCTGTACGCAAACCCTCCATGTAGGTTTCTCCTTGGCGGACTTCCGGCATTGTAGACCAGCTGTTTATACCAAAAAAGGCATTAAAATTGGCAGTCAATTTTCCTTCTTTTCCACCTTTGGTAGTAATGATTACAACACCATTGGCACCGGAAGAACCATAGACAGCCGTAGAAGAAGCATCTTTCAACACTTCAATAGATTCAATATCATTCGGATTCAGTGTCGCATAGTCACCCGGCATCCCGTCAATAATAAACATAGGATTACCACTTGCCGTCAATGAACGGTTACCGCGCAATTGCATTTTCACTCCTGAACCCGCTTGGCCCGATTCTCTCGTAATATCCAATCCCGCTACTTTTCCCTGCAATGCTTCCATCGGATTTGTACCCGGATTCATCGTAATGTCTTCCGATTTCACAGAAGCAACCGCTCCTGTTAAATCACGTTTCTTCACTGCACCGTAGCCAATAACAACCACTTCATCCAATGCCTGCGTATCCGAAATCATTTTCACATTGACCGGTCCGTTGCCCGTCACAGTCACCGTCTGTCCTTTGTAACCGATATAAGAAATGACCAGTTCTTTTCTTCCCGCCGGAAGATCAATAGAGAAGTTACCGTTAAAATCAGTAATCGTACCTGTACTTGTTCCTTTCACAACGATAGAAACTCCAATCAGCGGCTCCCCGCTTTCATCAATGATAGTTCCTTTCACAGTTTTCGTTTGTGTGACAACTTGCACCATAGTATTAGAAACTCCATCTTCCGCATAAACAGCGTATGACAGAGGGGCAGCCAATAAAGACAACCCTAAAATCATGGAAGCGCGTCTATGATGATTCTTCCATGCTTCAACAAATGCATTACATCTCATTCGTTCTAATTTAAAGTTAATATTAATTCTCGTTGTTTTGCAAAAACTATTTGATTATAATCTTAATTTAAGACGAACCTAATTTTAATACGTACTCACTTTTCATACCATATTTCTCCTATAAAATACATTTTTCCATTAAATACGCAAAGATATATTATACTTTACTTCAAGCAACTCCAACAAATTCTTTGTTTTGTTGTTGAATAAAGAATAAAAAGTGTAAATTTGTACCTAGATGCCACTTAAACTAACAACATATTATCATGGGAAGGACATTCCTGAATTGCCGGGAAAAAACACCTTCCATTCCAAAGAGTTATTTCAGATTTATGAAGCAACTCCAGGGTATACTCCTTTATTAATAGTGGCAACAGAAGACGGCAGACCTGTGGCACGCCTGCTTGCCGCCATTCGCAAAGCGAAGAAGTGGCTCCCCTCCTCTTTAGTGAAACATTGCGTGGTATATAGCGAAGGAGAATTTCTGGATGAATCGCTTTCGGCCAACAAAGAAAAGGCAGAAGAAGTCTTTGGCGATATGCTCGAACATCTCACACAAGAAGCATCGCGCAGCTGTGTCCTGATCGAGTTCCGAAACCTCAACAATTCGATGTTCGGTTATCGGGTTTTCCGTGCCAACGATTATTTCCCTGTCAACTGGTTGCGGGTACGCAATTCGCTGCACAGTATGAAAAAGACGGAAGACCGGTTCAGCCCGTCGCGTATCCGGCAGATAAAAAAAGGGCTCAAGAATGGAGCCAAAGTAGAGGAAGCACATACCGTGGAAGAGATACACAATTTCTCACGGATGCTGCATAAGGTTTACTCCTCCCGCATACGCAGATATTTCCCTGCCAACGACTTTTTCCGCCACATGAACAACATGTTAATCAAAGGACAACAGGCAAAAATATTCGTAGTAAAATACAAAGAGAAAATCATTGGCGGTTCCGTTTGTATCTACTCGGGAGACGATGCGTACCTTTGGTTTTCGGGAGGAATGAGAAAGACCTATGCACTTCAATATCCGGGGATACTGGCCGTTTGGAAAGCATTGGAAGACGCGCGCCAGCGGGGATTCCGCCATATGGAATTTATGGATGTAGGACTTCCGTTCCGTAAACACGGTTATCGTGATTTCGTTCTCCGCTTCGGCGGAAAGCAGAGCAGTACCCGCCGTTGGTTTCGTGTCAATTGGAATTGGCTGAACAAACTCTTAGTCAAATTTTATGTCTAAATGTAATCTCAAGATTGCAAAACGACTCTTCATGTTCCTTTCCTACCATTTTTTCTGTTTAATAATCCAATAATTAAATGCAGAAATATTTCTTTATTAGGTAAGAATTGTCTTTCTTTGTGCTGTTTTATGCCTTATAAGCACAGATTTAAAACCAAATAAAAAAAGTATAGTTATGAAGATTTCACACATTGAACATCTGGGCATTGCTGTAAAAAGCATTGAAGAAGCCCTTCCTTACTACGAAAATGTATTAGGTCTGAAGTGTTACAACATTGAAACAGTGGAAGATCAGAAAGTAAGAACCGCTTTTTTAAAAGTAGGCGAAACAAAAATCGAACTGTTGGAGCCGACTTGCCCGGAGAGTACTATTGCCAAATTCATTGAAAACAAAGGTGCAGGCGTTCACCACGTTGCATTTGCTGTAGAAGATGGCGTAGCCAATGCTTTGGAAGAAGCAGAAGGCAAAGAAATCCGCCTTATCGACAAAGCCCCCCGCAAAGGTGCCGAAGGTTTGAATATCGCTTTCCTTCACCCGAAATCAACTTTGGGCGTGCTGACAGAACTCTGCGAACATTAATCATAAACTCTAAAACCAACAAGAACTCATGAGTAATCAACTTGAAAAAATTAAAGAGCTTATTGAACGCCGTGCCGTAGCACGTATCGGAGGCGGTGAAAAAGCAATTGCGAAGCAACACGAAAAAGGGAAATACACAGCACGCGAGCGTCTGGCTATGCTGCTTGACGAGGGTAGCTTCGAAGAAATGGACATGTTCGTTGAGCACAGATGCACGAACTTCGGTATGGAGAAAAAACATTATCCGGGAGACGGTGTAGTGACCGGCTGCGGTACAATCGAAGGACGTCTGGTATATGTGTTCGCACAGGACTTCACTGTTTCTGCCGGTTCACTGTCAGAAACAATGTCATTGAAAATTTGTAAAATCATGGATCAGGCCATGAAGATGGGTGCTCCTTGTATCGGTATCAACGACTCGGGTGGTGCACGTATTCAGGAAGGTATCAACGCTTTGGCCGGTTATGCAGAAATCTTCCAACGCAACATCCTTGCTTCGGGTGTTATTCCGCAGATTTCCGGTATCTTCGGTCCTTGTGCCGGTGGTGCTGTTTATTCTCCGGCTCTGACCGACTTCACGCTGATGATGGAAGGCACTTCCTATATGTTCCTCACCGGACCGAAAGTGGTGAAGACCGTTACAGGTGAAGACGTTAGCCAGGAAAACCTCGGTGGCGCAAGCGTTCACTCCACTAAATCGGGCGTGACCCATTTCACCGCCCAAACAGAAGAAGAAGGTTTCGAACTGATTCGCAAACTGTTGAGCTATATTCCTCAAAACAACCTTGAAGAAGCTCCTTATGTAGATTGCACAGACCCAATCGACCGTCTGGAAGATTCTTTGAACGATATTATCCCCGACAGCCCTACTAAACCGTATGATATGTACGAAGTCATCGGCGCTATTGTGGACAACGGTGAATTCCTTGAAATCCAGAAAGATTATGCAAAGAATATCATCATCGGTTTCGCCCGCTTCAACGGACAATCGGTAGGTATCGTTGCTAATCAGCCTAAATATCTGGCTGGTGTGCTCGACAGCAACGCATCTCGTAAGGGTGCACGTTTCGTTCGTTTCTGCGATGCATTCAATATTCCTATCGTATCGTTGGTAGACGTACCGGGCTTCCTTCCGGGAACAGGTCAGGAATACAATGGCGTTATCCTTCATGGTGCCAAACTGTTGTATGCTTACGGTGAAGCTACTGTGCCTAAGGTTACTATCACATTGCGTAAGTCTTACGGTGGTTCTCACATCGTAATGAGCTGTAAGCAACTTCGCGGTGACATGAACTACGCATGGCCTACTGCCGAAATCGCAGTAATGGGTGGTGCAGGAGCAGTAGAAGTATTGTACGCACGTGAAGCCAAAGATCAGGAAAACCCTGCTCAATTCCTTGCAGAGAAAGAAGCAGAATACACGAAACTGTTTGCCAATCCTTACAATGCAGCTAAATATGGCTACATCGACGATGTGATTGAACCACGCAACACACGTTTCCGTGTAATCCGTGCTTTACAGCAATTGCAGACTAAGAAATTGAGCAATCCAGCTAAGAAGCATGGTAATATTCCGTTGTAATCCTACTTTTCACATTAAAACAAGAACGATTATGAACAAAACCAAAATCGGAATAATCCTTTCTTTGCTGTTGCTGATTGGTCTGACTTCTTGTGGAGAGCAAAAGTCGAACAATAAGCTGGTGCTAAACGAAATCCTGATAGACAATCAGAGTAATTTTCAGGACGATTACGGATTGCACAGCGCATGGATTGAAATATTCAATAAATCATTCGGTAGCGCCGACCTGGCAGCTTGCTTGCTGAAAGTAAGCAGCCAACCGGGCGATACAGTTACTTATTTTATCCCGAAAGGTGATATACTAACATTAGTGAAACCGCGCCAACATGCACTATTCTGGGCAGATGGCGAACCTAACCGCGGTACTTTCCACACCAGCTTCAAGCTGAATCCGGAAACAGCCAACTGGGTGGGTCTGTTCGACTCCGGCAAGAAGTTGCTCGACCAGATTGTAGTGCCCGCAGGCGCTCTCGGTCCCAACCAATCATACGCTCGTGTAAGCGACGGGGCAGCTGAATGGGAAGTAAAAAGTGGAAGCGGTGACAAATACGTGACTCCGAGCACCAACAACAAGACTCTTGACAGCAATTCCAAGATGGAAAAGTTTGAAGAACACGATGCTGATGGCGTTGGAATGTCCATTTCTGCCATGAGCGTAGTATTCTGCGGATTGATTCTTCTCTTTATTGCTTTCAAGATTGTAGGAAAAGTAGCCGTTAATTTGAGCAAGCGCAACGCTATGAAATCTAAAGGCATCGACAAACATGAAGCTAAGGAACTGTCACAGGCTCCGGGCGAAGTATACGCCGCTATTTCTATGGCATTGCACGAAATGCAAGATGAAGTGCACGACGTAGAAGAAACGGTGCTGACCATCACTCGCGTAAAACGCAGCTACTCACCATGGAGTTCGAAGATTTACACTTTGCGTGAAACTCCTCCCAGAAAGTAAGTCACCTTTTAAAAAGTAAAAACGATGAAAGAATATAAATATAAAATCAACGGTAACTCATATAAAGTAACCATCGGAGATATTGAAGACAACATCGCTCATGTAGAAGTGAACGGTACACACTATAAAGTAGAAATGGAGAAACAGCCGAAGCCTGTTGCAAAACCTGTGACAGTACGCCCGATGCCTAATGCTCCTACTGCTCCTACTCAAGTAGTGAAACCGACCGCTCCATCTACCGGAAAATCAGGAGTAAAATCTCCGCTGCCGGGTGTGATCCTCGACATCAAAGTGAATGTAGGCGATACTGTAAAGAAAGGACAGACCATTATCATATTGGAAGCCATGAAGATGGAAAACAATATCAATGCGGATAAAGACGGTAAGATTACTGCCATCAACGTCAACAAGGGAGACTCTGTTCTTGAAGGTAATGACCTCGTAATTATTGAATAATATGGGAGATTTTATAAACTTTTTAGGAAATAACCTCGCCGACTTCTGGACATACACAGGCTTTGCCAATGCTACGGTAGGGCATGTAGTCATGATTCTCGTTGGCTTGGTATTCATCTATTTGGCAATAGCCAAAGAGTTCGAACCAATGCTGCTGATTCCTATCGGTTTCGGTATATTGATTGGTAATATACCTTTTAATATGGATGCCGGACTGAAGGTCGGTATTTATGAAGAAGGTTCTGTATTGAATATATTGTATCAGGGAGTGACCTCCGGCTGGTATCCGCCGCTCATCTTTTTGGGCATCGGCGCCATGACGGACTTCTCGGCACTTATCTCTAATCCGAAATTGATGTTGATCGGTGCAGCTGCACAGTTCGGTATCTTCGGTGCATATATGATCGCGCTGGAAATGGGTTTCGACCCGATGCAAGCCGGTGCTATCGGTATCATTGGTGGAGCGGACGGCCCGACAGCTATCTTCCTTTCTTCCAAGCTAGCACCTAACCTAATGGGAGCCATTGCAGTGTCCGCCTACTCCTATATGGCGTTGGTTCCGGTGATACAACCGCCTATCATGCGTCTGCTCACCACCAAGAACGAACGTATCATCCGCATGAAACCGCCGCGTGCCGTTTCTCACACGGAGAAAGTGATCTTCCCGATCATCGGTTTGTTGCTGACTTGCTTCCTGGTTCCTTCCGGTCTACCTTTGCTGGGTATGCTGTTCTTCGGCAACCTATTGAAAGAAAGTGGTGTAACCCGTCGTTTGGCTAATACTGCCAGTGGTCCGTTGATTGATACTATTACTATTCTGTTGGGACTGACAGTAGGTGCTTCTACACAAGCTTCCGAATTCCTGACGCTCGATTCCATCAAAATCTTTGCTCTCGGTGCATTGTCATTTGTTATTGCAACTGCCTCCGGTGTCATCTTCGTTAAGATCTTCAATATCTTCTTGAAGAAGGGTAATAAGATTAATCCGTTAATCGGTAACGCAGGGGTTTCTGCTGTTCCTGACTCTGCACGTATCTCGCAAGTGATTGGTTTGGAATATGATTCGACCAACTACCTGTTGATGCACGCTATGGGTCCGAACGTTGCCGGAGTGATCGGTTCAGCTGTTGCTGCCGGTATCCTGCTCGGATTCTTGATGTAAGATATAAGACAAGTATAAAATCACCTTTACTGTATATCATTATAGTAAAGGTGATTTTTTATTGTAAGAACTTGTCGATTTAAAAATATTGCATTTGCTATTCCGTATATATCATATTGCGTTTTGTTGCGGATAGAACTGTAAAGAGACAAAAAAGGCTGCCACCGTCAACCGGTAGCAGCCTTTCTTTTATTTATGGAATAATCCGAAGATTACTGTGCCAATTTGTTGTCAGAACCGAGCACGTTGATAATTTTGTGCTTGTACAGTTTTTCCATGTTGTCACGAGCCGGACCAAGATACTTACGTGGGTCGAATTCAGCTGGTTTTTCAGCGAAAGTCTTACGGATAGCTGCAGTCATAGCCAGACGTGAGTCAGAGTCGATATTGATTTTGCAAACAGCAGACTTAGCAGCCTTACGCAACCATTCTTCCGGAATACCGATAGCAGCTTTCAGTGCACCACCGTATTGGTTGATAGTTGCCACTTCTTCCTGTGGAACAGAAGATGAACCGTGAAGAACGATAGGGAATCCCGGAAGTTTTTCCATTACAGCGTCCAATACTTCGAATGCCAATGGAGGAGGAACCATTACGCCTGTAACCGGGTCGATGTGGCATTGTTCCGGAGTAAATTTATAAGCACCGTGAGAAGTACCGATTGAGATTGCCAAAGAGTCGCAACCAGTGCGAGTAGCGAAATCGATTACTTCTTCAGGGTCAGTATATGTGTGGTGGTCAGCAGAAACTTCATCTTCTACACCAGCCAATACGCCAAGTTCACCTTCTACAGTTACGTCAAACTGGTGAGCGTATTCAACAACTTTCTTAGTCAATGCTACGTTTTCTTCGTAAGGAAGGTGAGAACCGTCGATCATTACTGAAGAGAAACCTGAATCGATACAAGATTTGCAAGTTTCGAATGTATCTCCGTGGTCAAGGTGAAGAACGATTTCCGGATGTGCACAGCCTAATTCTTTAGCATATTCTACAGCACCCTGTGCCATGTAACGCAACAAAGTAGCGTTAGCATACTGACGAGCACCTTTAGAAACCTGAAGAATCACAGGAGATTTAGTTTCAACAGCAGCCTTGATGATAGCCTGCATTTGTTCCATATTGTTGAAGTTGAATGCTGGGATAGCATATCCACCTTTGATAGCCTTAGCAAACATTTCTCTTGTGTTTACCAATCCTAAATCTTTGTAATTTACCATTTTGTTTAAAGTTTATTGTTAGTGAATAAAAATTCTACGCAAAAGTAAGCATTATCCATCGAATAACGAACATCGGAAAGAAAAATATAGTAGAAAAAGGTTTAAATCAGACTGCAAAATTTAGCAGGAATACGAGTGTGACATTAGATTGTAATGTCTACCTTGCAAACTTTGGGATTTATGATTTCTGAATTCTGATTTATGCCTTCGGATTTATATCTCCTTATTTATACCCTATTTATACCTCATTTTTCATTCATTTAATCACCAAAATCTGCATAGCAAATCAGAAATTTTAGAAAACCTTTTTCTATTTCACAGAAAAGCATTATCTTTGCGCACTGAAAATGACCATTACACTATTTCTTACCAAAATAGTAACAGAATATAAATTAAAAAAACAGATACTGAAATGAAAAAAGGCCTTCATCCAGAATCATACCGTCCGGTAGTATTTAAAGATATGTCAAATGGTGACATGTTTTTGTCTAAGTCAACTGTAGCAACTAAAGAAACCATCGAATTCGAAGGTGAAACTTATCCGTTGCTGAAGATTGAAATCTCAAACACTTCTCACCCGTTCTATACAGGTAAATCTACATTGGTAGATACTGCAGGTCGTGTTGACAAGTTCATGAGCCGTTACGGTGACCGTAAGAAGAAATAATTCGATCTTTCGTGAAAGATGAAAAAAGAGGAGATTCTCGCGGAGAATTTCCTCTTTTTCGTTTTCTATACTCCTCAACATCAAGCATTATCCAACAGGAAATCGGCTATATTTTTAGCGTTCAGCTTATTGCCAATATTATCGAAAACAAACTTCACTACCCGCTCGAGCAACTCCACATTCCGAATATTGCGACACTGCCCCGTGTCACGAAGAATGACAGAAAAATAGATGTCGTAGACTATTTTATAGATAGCCTCATATCCATAATCGGCAGTATGTATGACCGGAAACCCTCCCATACGGAGATATTTCTGAGATTCCTCCTTCCGGTTGAGCATCGGATCGTTGACCTGCAAGTCATGAAAAGTCAGATATTCTCTAAAAGACAAGGTCATGACAGTTCGTCACGAATCAGACGCAGCACTACCGACTTTCCACTGCGACGAATACCCGTTATCACTTTTACAAACGGCTTATCTATAAAAGGAACGATTTGTTCCATATACTGTTCACGATTAATCATATTCAAAAGTTTTTAGGGTTATAAGCACAAAGATATACTATTTTCGGAAAGTTTTTAGGGTTATAACCCTAAATAAATCCATAAATTCAGATTCTTTTAGGGTTACAAGCCGAAAAATAAATAAAAGAAATATGACTAAATCCGATTTATTACCAAATAAAGAAAGTACCTTTACCCGACTAATTAATAAAAAATGGAAATAACCGATTTAAAACAAATGACAAAGGAAGAAGTTTTTAATTTCATCAGACAACGCCTTTCTTTCAGTAAAGAACTGCAAGAACAATTCAGGCATGTGAATAAAGACGATCTCGCAAAAGAACATCGCAGATTCGAAATGTCCGGAAATGAATCAAAGACAGGCCAATGCACGATTTTCAACACAGCGATTCTGAACGAGTTTGCCGATCTTGGCATCTATGATTATACTTCTTACCTTTTTCTCGACTTCCACAATGGCACTCCAACCGTTTATCTCAAATACTTCTCCGAAAATGAAAATTTGGAATATACATTTACCGGATATACCACAACGGAAATCATCTTTGCAATTCTTGAACTGACTATCTTCTCCGGAAAGCCTAAAAGAAATCGCAGCTAAAAAAAGAATTGCACGGAAAGACAATGCGAAGTCAAAAGACTTTTATGGCTTTCATTTAGGCACGGATTACACGGATTTCACGGTTCCATTAGACTAAAACCGTGAAACCCGTGTAATCCGTACTTAAATAATATCAATCTTGGAGATGGTTTTACTTTTGGCTCCCTCCTTTTTATCATCACATTATATTTGCCACCCGTATAGCATATTTACCATCTTTATACCATACTCTCTATTCTCATACCATATTTCCTGCATTTATTTCCTCTTTTCCATCCTATTCCGAAAAAAACATATATCTTTGTCATACGCTTTCTGCCCATCAGCGTGATGAAACAGGCAAAAGCGGTTTTTATTCCTTAATGGAGTAAATAACGTATTGTTTCCCAAATCGAAACTTAGCAAATTTCATGTACCGGGAAATGATACAACAGATACTCCACGTAGATGATCGTATATCAACATATCGATTAGAGATTTGTTATATATAAACGTTTGGCGTGGGTGTCTGTTGTTTATCATTATCTGGTGCACGGTATGCTAAGACCTCGATTTAGATAATGGTACAACAGCACTCACGCTTTTATTGTATCCGGTCGGTTTCAACAATCCTTATACCCCAAACCAATTCTCCCCCCGACCGAAATCACAAAAATCGTGGGTGTTCGTTGCACCTCTCCGGACAATACGTTATTTACTCCTTTTTCTTATAACACATTAAAACAAAAGCAATATGCCAAAATGGATTAGTGTAGAAAAAGCAGTGATTAAGTATCACATCGAAAAAGAAGCGATCCTGCTTTGGGTGGAAATGGGACAATTCCCTATGTTATACATAGACAATGTTCCGAACGTTGACGAAGAATGTATTCTGGAACTCTTTCGCCGAAGTAAAGCCGGTATTACAGCAGAATATATTGATACGCTGGAACAACTGTGTATAGATAAAACAATGGTCTGCGAGAAATATGCCCACATTATTCAATTGAAAGAAAAGGAAATTCAGCTGCAGAAGGAAATAAATACGTTGATAAACGAAATACAGGCAGCAATGAAGAGACAAAACGAACGAATCCGGGATTTGAAAAAAGCGATTGGAGAGAATAATAATGTTATACGTAGCGACAGTTGGATAAAAAGACTACGCAAAAAGTTCCAATAGTGAATAATTATCAGTGTACCAATTACCATGTCGGACACAGCGTAAACAATTAGCATATTGGCACATTCTTGCACGGTTTTGAATCCATTACCACTAATGATTTCATTCGTTACTTTTAGGTAATTGCTTCCCTATTAATATGTATTTCATAGCCTAATGAGTTTTCGTTTGACAGTTGTCGAACGAACGCTTAACTTAAGTTGAACTATCGCTTGACAGTTGTCAAACGAAAACTCATTAGGCAATCAAAGAAATAATATAGGCAAGAAGAAAAAATAAAAGTAGCATAGTAGCGAGGTATAATTAACTAGAGCATAGTTTATTCATTCTTGCACTGAAATGAGCAAATAGTGCGATTTTAGTTTATTTCTACACACTTCTTTGTTAAATAGGAATTTATATTTCACCACAGAGGACAAGGAGGACACAAAGGTTTACTATTTCTTATTCACTATAAAGTAACACAGAGTAATCGTATTTATCGCTCTGTTTTACTTACGGAAAGAGAAAGAAGAACTCTGTGTCCCCTGTGGTGAACTCGTAAAGTTCCCGTTTTTTGTGTTCCATATAAAAGTTAAAAGACAGAATATGAAAAAGATAGGAATGTTGAACATAAATAAACGGGAGTTGTTTTAGTATATTATTCGCTATTTATCAACGCAAAACCTCTAAACATCAACGTGGTATATGAAAAAGAAATTTGGATTCGTCCTGGCGGCTGCAATCTTGCTGGCCGGCTGCGGACAGAAAAAAGAAACGACAACGACAACTGCCCGTCCCGTAAAGACTACGATTGTCGAGTCAAGATCGATTATCAGAAAAGATTTCTCGGGAATCGTGGAAGCGGTGGAATATGTGAAGCTGGCTTTCCGGGTCAACGGACAAATCATCCAGCTTCCTGTCATCGAAGGACAGAAAGTGAAAAAAGGACAACTCATCGCAGCTATCGACCCCAGAGATATCGCATTGCAATATGCCGCTACGAAATCGGCATACGAAACGGCTTCGGCACAAGTGGAACGTAACAAACGGCTCCTCTCCCGGCAAGCGATCTCCGTACAGGAATATGAAATCAGCCTCGCCAACTTCCAGAAGGCGAAGTCTGAATACGAACTGTCTGCCAACAATATGCGCGACACCAAGCTGACAGCTCCTTTCGACGGTTCTATCGAAAAACGGCTGGTGGAAAACTATCAGCGTGTCAATTCCGGTGAGGGTATCGTTCAGCTTGTCAATACGCACAATCTGCGTATCAAATTCACCATTCCGGATGCGTATCTTTATTTATTGCGCGCCAAAGACCCGCGTTTCCTTGTAGAGTTCGACACATTTAAAGGACACGTGTTTCAAGCGAAGCTGGAGGAATATCTTGATATTTCTACGGATGGCACAGGGATTCCGGTCAGCATCACGATTGACGATCCGTCATTCGACCGCGATCTGTATGCTGTGAAACCCGGTTTCACGTGTGGCATTCGTTTCACGGCAGATATAGGTCCGTTGGTGCAGGATAGCTGGACGATTGTACCGCTGAGTGCCGTATTCGGCGAAAGCGAAGGGAATAAAATGTATGTCTGGGTGGTAGAAGACAACAAAGTCCACAAACGGGAAGTGACCGTCAACGCCCCGACAGGAGAAGCACAGGCGCTCATCTCGGAAGGTTTGAAACCCGGTGAAAAAATCGTCATAGCAGGCGTACACCAACTAGTAGAAGGAGAATCTATTACAACTGTTGACAGGTGATAGGTGATAAATGATTAACTATCATTTATCCGCTGTCATTCATCAACTATCAACGATCATTTATTATGAGTTTAGCCAGATATTCATTAGATAATACGAAAATCATCTATTTCTTTCTCGCTGTGCTGCTGATTGGAGGAATCACTTCTTTCGGCAAGCTGGGCAAGAAAGAGGATGCTCCTTTCGTCATCAAGTCGGCGGTTATTATGACCCGCTATCCGGGTGCCGAACCGGCAGAAGTGGAGCGGTTGATTACCGAGCCTATCTCTCGCGAGATCCAAAGCATGAGCGGTGTGTACAAGATCAAATCAGAATCTATGTACGGGCTCTCAAAAATCACATTCGAGTTGCAACCTTCCTTGCCGGCAAGCTCCATTCCGCAGAAGTGGGATGAGTTGCGACGGAAGGTGCTTAATATACAGCCACAGTTGCCGAGCGGTGCTTCCGCGCCGACGGTTTCCGATGATTTCGGCGACGTGTTCGGCATCTATTACGGTCTGACGGCGGACGACGGTTACACATACGAAGAGATGCGCAACTGGGCGGAACGTATCAAGACGCAGGTAGTGACGGCGGACGGAGTGATGAAAGTCGCCCTGTTCGGGACGCAGACGGAGGTGGTCAATATCTTTATTTCCACCAACAAGCTCGTAGGTATGGGCATCGATCCGAAACAGCTTGCCAGTCTGCTGCAATCGCAGAACCAGATTATCAATACCGGAGAAATCCGTGCCGGCGAACAACAGCTCCGGGTGACTGCCAACGGTATGTACACCACCGTAGACGATATCCGCAACCAGGTGATTACCACCAAAGCCGGACAGGTGAAACTGGGTGATATCGCCGTCATCGAAAAAGGGTATATGGACCCTCCATCCAATATCATGCACGTGAACGGCAAACGTGCCATCGGCATCGGTGTCTCCACCGACCCGCAACGGGACGTGGTGCAGACGGGCAAGAACGTGAAAGCCAAACTGGACGAATTGCTGCCACTGATGCCTGTGGGACTGGAACTGCAAAGCCTGTATCTGGAGAACGAAATTGCCAACGAAGCCAACAACGGATTTATCATCAATCTGATCGAATCGATTCTGATTGTAATTGTGATTATCATGTTGGTGATGGGGTTGCGCGCAGGTGTGCTGATCGGCTCGTCACTGATTTTCTCTATTGGCGGCACACTGCTTATCATGTCTTTCTTCGGTGTCGGACTGAACCGTACTTCATTGGCGGGATTTATCATCGCCATGGGTATGCTGGTGGATAACGCCATCGTGGTGACGGACAACGCACAGATTGCCATCGCCCGCGGAGTAGACCGGCGGAAAGCGCTGATAGACGGCGCAACCGGTCCGCAATGGGGATTGCTTGGGGCTACGTTCATCGCTATCTGTTCGTTCCTCCCGCTCTACCTTGCTCCTTCTGCCGTGGCGGAAATCGTGAAACCGCTTTTTGTGGTGCTCGCCATCTCGCTGGGATTGAGCTGGGTGCTCGCGCTGACGCAGACCACTGTTTTCGGTAATTTCATCCTGAAAGCGAAAGCAAAGGACGGCGCGAAAGACCCGTATGACAAACCGTTCTATCACAAATTCGCCTCCATCCTCCGCACACTGATTCGCAGGAAAACATTGACACTAGGTTCGATGGTAGTGCTTTTTGTTGCTTCGCTGGTTATCATGGGAACGATGCCGCAAAACTTCTTCCCTTCTCTCGACAAGCCTTATTTCCGGGCAGACGTGTTCTACCCTGACGGGTATAGCATCAACGATGTAGTGAAAGAGATGAAATCCGTGGAAGAGCATCTGGCAAAACAGCCGGAAGTGAAGAAAGTGTCGATCACCTTCGGCAGCACACCGCTAAGGTATTACCTCGCTTCTACTTCGGTGGGTCCGAAACCGAATTTTGCCAATGTATTGATTGAATTGACAGACAGTAAATATACGAAAGAGTATGAGGAAGATTTCGACGCGTACATGAAGGCGAATTATCCGAATGCAATTACCCGCACCAGCCTGTTTAAACTGTCGCCTGCGGTGGATGCCGCTATCGAAATCGGGTTTATCGGTCCGAATGTAGACACGCTCGTGGCGCTCACCAACCAGGCTTTGGAGATTATGCACCGGAATCCGGATTTAATCAATGTGCGTAATTCGTGGGGAAATAAAATTCCTGTATGGAAGCCTGTATATAGTCCCGAACGGGCGCAACCATTAGGGGTATCGCGTCAGGGAATGGCACAAAGCATCCAGATCGGAACCACAGGCATGACACTTGGCGAGTACCGTCAGGGAGACCAGGTGCTTCCTATCTTATTGAAGGATAACACGGTGGATTCGTTCTACATCAATGACCTGCGCACGTTGCCCGTGTTCGGCACGGGGAATGAAACGACCAGTCTGGAACAGGTGGTATCGGAATTTGATTTCCAATATCGTTTCTCGAATGTGAAGGATTACAACCGGCAAATGGTGATGATGGCGCAATGCGATCCGCGTCGCGGAGTGAACGCGATTGCTGCTTTCAATGAGGTTTGGCCGCTGGTGCAGAAAGAGATTAAAGTGCCGGAGGGATATACGATGAAGTATTTCGGGGAACAGGAAAGTCAGGTGGAGTCAAACGAGGCGTTGGCCAAGAATTTACCTTTGACGTTCTTCCTGATGTTCGTCACTCTGTTGTTCTTGTTCAGGACGTATCGTAAGCCGACAGTGATCTTGTTGATGTTACCGCTTATTTTTATCGGTATCGTTTTGGGATTGGTGTTGCTAGGCAAGTCGTTCGACTTCTTCTCCATCCTTGGTTTGCTCGGATTGATTGGGATGAATATCAAAAATGCGATTGTACTGGTAGAACAGATTGATCTGGAGACAAAAACGGGTAAAAAGCCGTTGGATGCTGTTGTCAGTGCTACAACGAGCCGTATTATTCCGGTAGCGATGGCGTCCGGCACTACCATTCTGGGTATGTTGCCGTTGTTGTTCGACGCAATGTTCGGCGGTATGGCGGCTACAATTATGGGAGGTCTGTTGGTGGCTTCAGCTCTGACGCTGTTTGTTCTTCCGGTTGCCTATTGTGCCATTCAAAGAATCAAATAATTGAATAAAAATGAAAACTCAACTTATAACTCTGTCACTGTTGCTCCTCGGCCTCACAGCCGGGGCACAACAGCCCTATCTTAGCCGGGAAGCTTACCGGAATAAAGTGGAAGCTTACAGTCAAATTCTGAAACAACAGAAACTAAAGACGATAGCAAGTACGGAAGCACGGAAGATTGCTCACACGGGATTCTTGCCCAAAATTGATGTCAATGCGGACGGAACCCTCAACATGAGCGACCTTAATGCATGGAACGAACCGGTAGGCGAATACCGCAATCACACCTATCAAGGTGTCTTTATCGTCTCGCAACCGTTGTACACGGGCGGGGCACTCAACGCCCAGCACAAGATTGCCAAAGCGGACGAAAAACTGGATCAACTAAATGAGGAGCTTACCATCGACCAGATTCATTATCAGAGCGATGCGGTTTACTGGAATGCTTCCGCTTCACAGGCTATGTTGCAGGCGGCAGACAAGTATCAAAATATCGTGAAGCAACAGTATGACATCATTCAGGATCGTTTCAACGACGGGATGATTGGCCGCACGGACTTATTAATGATTTCCACCCGGCTGAAAGAAGCGGAATTGCAATATATCAAGGCACGTCAGAACTATACGCTGGCACTGCAAAAGCTGAATATCCTGATGGGAGAAGAGCCGAACAATCCCATAGACAGTCTGTACACGATTGACACGGCTTCCGCTCCGGTGCAGATCCTTTCTCTGGAGAATGTACTGCAACGTCGGGCGGATTATGAAAGTACGGAGGTGAACATCATGAGGAGTCAGGCGCAACGCAAAGCGGCTCTTAGCCAATTCAACCCGCAGCTGAATATGTATTTCAGCGGTGGATGGGCTACCGGAACGCCTAACCTCGGTTATGATATTTCTTTCAATCCCATCATCGGCATTAACCTGAATATACCGATCTTCCATTGGGGAGCCCGATTCAAAACAAACCGTCAGCAGAAAGCGTATATCGGCATACAGAAACTGCAACAAAGCTATGTGACCGATCATATCAATGAGGAACTTTCTGCCGCCCTGACCAAACTGACGGAAACGGAATATCAAGTGAAAACCGCCAAAGAGACTATGAATCTGGCTAATGAAAATCTTGATTTGGTTTCTTTCTCGTATAATGAGGGAAAGGCAAATATGGTGGATGTGCTCTCCGCGCAATTGTCATGGACCCAGGCGCACACCAATCTGATTAATGCGTATCTGTCGGAAAAGATGGCGGTAGCGGAATACAGAAAGGTAATTAGTGAATAAATTTAGAAACAAAAGAAACTTGTTCACAAAGTCTTAGTCTTATAAAAGAAATCGTCCTGTTATCACGTAACCGTGAAACAGGACGATTTCTTTTTATATCATAAGGATTACAAAATACCGTTTTGCTTCAGGATATCTTCTATTTCCTTATCTGTCAAACTTTCACATTCGGACTTGTCGTAGATAGTAAGCAACTTTATTTCCGAATCTACCTCTGTCAGAATCACCGTATAGGTTATCACTCACGCACCTCCGCTCTTTCCTTTATTCTTCGAAGTAATGGCCATACGAACCTTACGAAGATTATTACCCAAGCTGACTCCTTGTTCAGGATTCGCTTTCAGAGATTCCAATAAATTGGCATAATCCAACTTCAGAGATTTGTAATGTTTGCTCAATTTTTTCAATTCTCTCGCAAAACGAGGAGAATACGTTATATCACAACTCGTCCAGCAAATCCTCCGCTGGCTTAAAATCCAGCTTACCTTCCAGATTCAACTTCAATTCCTTGCACGCCTCATCAAGGCTTTCCAGAATTTCGGTCTTTGTCCGATAAGGAGTTGCCTCTTCAGCAACTACCCTCACCTGTTCTTCTTCATGATTCAACATTGATCTTATCTTTTTCAGGATAGCTATATCATCCACATCCAGAATCTGACGAATCAGTGCATTCTTTTCCGCCTCTAATGACATTGTGCTCATACGCTTTCCGTTTTTACTGTTATACATTACTCACAAAGGTAGCGTTATCAAATGAGTCTGCCAAACTTGAATGTATAAAAAGTATTTCTCCATGAAGAAATAAAATCTTCAATGATGAAGATTCTCCTCGCTTACGCAAGGAAGGAAATCAACACACCCGCAGCTACGGCAGAACCGATTACTCCGGAGATGTTGCTTGCCATGCAATACTGCAATACGTGATTCTTCGGATCGTATTTCAAAGCAATCTCATTGGCTACACGGCTCGCCATCGGAACGGCACTCAAACCAGTGGCGCCGATAAGCGGATTGATTTTCTTCTTCGAGAAGAGATTTACCAGTTTCACAAAGAAAATACCACCGGTTATAGAAAGTGCAAATGCAAGGAATCCACCGATCACAATACCGATTGTTGTCCAGTTGAGGAATGCTTCGGCTGTCATCGTTGCTCCTACGGACAGTCCGAGGAAGATGGTGGCAGCATTCATGATACTATTGGAAGCGGCATCGAACAAGCGGAATGTGTTGGTTCCGATTTCTTTCACCAGGTTACCAAACATCAACATACCCACCAAAGGCACTGCACTTGGCACGAAGAGGGCAACAATAGTAGTTACCACAATCGGGAAGATAATCTTCAATACACGCAGGTTCTTGATTTCAGTCTTCGAAGGGTACTTCTTTTCCTGTTCTTTCATGTTGATGCTCAACTCTTTCTTCGTACAGAACAGTTTCACTACCAGCGGAATAATCACCGGAACGAGCGCCATATACGAATAAGCGGCAATGGCAATCGGGCCCAGCAAATGCGGCGCCAGTTTGATGGTGGTAAAGATGGCTGTCGGACCATCCGCGCCACCGATAATGCCCAGAGAAGCGGCTTCCTGTGGAGTGAATCCCATCAGGATGGCTACCAGCAACACGGTAAAGATACCCAACTGTGCAGCTGCACCGAATATAGAAAGATGCAGGTTACGCAACATCGGCCCGAAGTCCGTCAGCGCACCGACACCCATAAAGATGATCGGAGGCAGGAAACCTGTTTTAATCAACATATAGTAGATGAAGTTCATGATTCCCAGTTCGTGGGCAATGTCATGCAAAGGCATTTCCCAGATGTTCTTCAACACTCCGTTTACCATCACCATACCATTCTCGTCTGCCTGAATCACGCCCATATCTCCTCCGGGGAAGTTGGCTAGCAACACACCGAAAGCGATGGGAACAAGCAGCAACGGCTCGTACTGTTTCTTAATACCCAAATAGAGCAGGACGAACGCGATGGCATACATTATCAGGAACTGCGGTTCGGCAATGATATTGCTGAACGCAGTCATGTCATATAAGTTCTCAAATATTTCGTTCATTATCCTATCTTCATTAATACGTCATCTTCTGAAACAGCATCTCCCGGGTTGACACAGATAGCAGTCACTGTACCACCAAACTCTGCACGGATGGCATTGTAGGTCTTCATCGCTTCTACATAGCAGATTACATCACCTTCTTTCACTGTGTCACCTACTTGCAAAGGAGTTTCCTGCGCACCTTTCACTAAGAAGAACTTGCCTTCCAACGGAGAAAGTACTTCTTTACCCTCTCCTGCCGGAGCTGCAGCACTTGCAGGAGCAGCAGGTAGTTCGGTATCACCGTATGCTACCGTCACACGATAAGCCTGTCCGTCCACTTGTACGGTCAGTGTCTTCGGTTTGGCGTCTTCTTCCGGAGATTTATCTTTTTCGGCACGACGTTTGACTACGTCTTCCAGGAAGTCTTCTTTTGCTTTGCCACTCTTATAAGCCTCATATTGAGCCGGGTGCATAGCATATTCGAAGAGTTCTTCATCGTCCTGTCCCACTTCCCATTTGTTCTCTTTCATCAGTTTGCGGTATTTGTCGAGGGCATCAGGATAGTTATTCTGCGGATCACCTTCAAAGAACTTACGACCTTCACGTTCCGCCTTTTCAATGATTTCGGGAGCAAGTTTGCCCGGCAGACGTCCGGCTTTACCCAGAATCATATCCCAGATATCATCTGCAATCATTCCCCAACGGTCTTTTCCTTTTTCCATGGCCATCACGTTCATCATGGCAAGATTCTTCACGTATTGGCTGAACGGAGTCACCAATGGAGGATAACCGACACGAGGCCATACATAAGCCACTTCATCAAAAAGCTTGATGAGCAACTGGTCTTGCGTCATAAACGGCAGATTGTGTTTTGCCTTATATTTATTGATTGATTCCAAATTGGATTCGAGGTCGGCCATCAGACTACCCATCATACCGCCGGGAAGTCCGGGAGCAATCAGCAAGGAGTTCATCAGACGGTTTTTCGGGCTGATATACAAGCCGAGGAAGTCGTCCATAAATTCCTGAATCATGCCGCGCACTTTCATGTAGGCTTCCATATTGATTTCGGGCACTTGATATCCGGCGTCTTTCAGCATCGCCTGCACGCTAAGCAAGTCAGCGTGACCTGTTCCCCATGATAGTGGTTCCATGCCTACGTCGATGTAGTCACAACCGGCTTCGCATACTTCGAGGATGCTTGCCATGTTGAATCCGGGACCTGCATGGCTGTGATACTGAACAGGGATTTCGGGATGTGCCGCCTTGATATTTGCTACGATCTTACCTAATGATACGGGACGACCGATGCCTGCCATGTCTTTGATACAGATTTCGTCTGCTCCCAGTTTGATAAGTTCCAGCGCCATATTGGTGTAGTACTCTACGGTATGGATAGGCGAATGAGTGATGCAAAGCGAGCATTGCGAAATCATGCCTGCTTCCTTCGCGTATGTGATGGAAGGAGCAATGTTACGCACGTCGTTCAATCCGCAGAATGTACGGGTAATGTCTGTTCCTTGTGCTTTCTTTACTTTGTAGAATAATTTGCGGACGTCTGCCGGAACGGGGCTCATACGGAGTCCGTTCAGTGCGCGGTCGAGCATGTGGGTTTGAATACCGGCTTCATGGAACGGTTTTGTCCATTCACGCACAGCTTTATTCGGGTTTTCACCAAACAATAAATTTACCTGTTCAAAACCTCCGCCGTTTGTTTCTACGCGGGCAAAACAGCCCATTTCAATGATGGCAGGAGCTACCTTTACGAGTTGGTCTACACGAGGTACGTATTTTCCGGCAGATTGCCACATATCTCGGAAAACCAAACTAAACTTTACTTCTCTTTTCATGTCTTTCAGTGATATTCTTTATAGATTTATAATTTTTCTACTTTAGTGATTTTTCCTTTACCTTGTGTCACCACGTTTACAGCAGCTGTAATGGCGGCTAAGATGTTTCCCGGAACAGGGGCAGGACCTTGCGATGCTTCCCGCTTCACAGGAACCACTTCTTCAGGAGCATACTTGTTGACTAATGTAATCAACAACTTACCTAAACAAATCACAATCAGCAGAATAACAAACACGGTAGCCATTCCGACCACCATCAGCAGGATCGCTGTTTCGATATTTTCCATATAATAAACTATTAGTATTTTAAGTTGTTTGTCCAAAAAGCGTTCGAAAATACCAAATTTTTATTATAAAATAAATTAAGAAAGGAATATAATGTATAAAAACGTCATTTCTCTGATTGAAAAACCAGATGATTTACCATTGAACGATTTATCGTCCCTACAAAAAAAATATGAGAGAAAGCCCCTCAACTTTCTCTCACACTCTGATAAAACAATTATTAAATAAAAATACTCAATGATAGACCGGTTCAGCCCTTTTCTGGTTTCATACTCTCTTAACCTACTATTAAACTACCAGATAAAACCGGTCTTGTTAAACCTCTCATGCGCCATCACGGCTTTCATTCTTTTAATTAGCGTAGCAGTCTAGCAGAAAAACCCTTTTAAGCCAACTAAGTCTGTTTGATCGGAAAAAAACAAGCCTCTAAAGCTCATATTACTTCCGATGAGGGAACCTTTCCGGCTTACGTCTGTGGCAGGAATGATTCATCTGCCACTGTCTATTGTTTGCTTTGAGTCTTAGTTTGTATTTCTTTTAAAACATTGTTTGTTTTGAATCCCGGCCTTATTTCTACCGGATAATTTCTAATTTCTTCTACAACATTTAATCTTCTAATCAATTCTACCGTTTTCTTCAAACATCATTAAATAGCTCATCTATTAGAAAGAGAAGCACTCGTTGCTTTTTTACCAAGAAAAAACGAAGAAAATTTGAAGAAAAACAAAAAAGCCTCTTCCGGATAGTCAGAAGAGGCTTTTTTTATTGCAAAATAATTTCTTTCCCTCGTATTTGATAACTGATTCCACACGATCCGAAAACTTTTTCCAGTGTGGCGTTCAGGTCTTTCGTTAAGACCGTCCCGTTGTAGGTCAGTCCCTCGCACTTCTCATGCCCGACGACTGTTACCTTAAATATATGCTCAATATCTGCCACTACATTTATCAGCGGGTCATCTTCATATCCTAACACTTCAGGGAACTCCGATTCTTCCGCCTTTTTTTCTACAGGTACAATCTTGGTTTCATCGCAACGCACACTTTCTCCGGCAAGCAATGTATGATTACCTACGGCAGTCTCAACTTTCACGCTTCCTTCCTCACAGTTTACGAACATCTTCTTTCCCTGCTGATCGACCAGGAATTTAGTGCCGAGCACCGTCACGTCACCGGCTTCAGTGCTGACGGTAAATGTCTTGCCTTTAGTCACATTGAAAGAGGCTTTACCCAACAATTGCAACTTACGTTCCCAAAGCCATGTTATATGATTGTAAGTCAAACGTGAGTTTTCCATCACCTGCACACTACTGCCATCGGGCAATTCATAATTCATTGCAGTATTACTTGTCTCCACTTTTTCCTCTGCCAGGAAGTAACTGCCTACCCCCAAAAGAAAGACAACCGCAGCTGCCACTCCCCAAGAAAAGGAGAAGCTTTTTCCGACACTTTGTTTTCTTTTCCGGCTTAAGGTAATCTTATGGCTTTCTTCGCGCTGCAACTTTAATTTATCGCCTATCTCTTTCTTACGGGAAAATATTTCGCCCATTAGAGGAAGCTTACCGTCCTCCAGGTATTTATCTAAAGATTCTGTCCACTTTTCCATATCTCACCTCAATTAAAAATCCACAAATTAGCTGCCACCAGTAACAAGAAAGATTTGCTCATGCGCTCCCGTAAACTGGATATAGCCATATGAGTAGTATTGTAAACTGTACGCGAAGTGAGCCCCATCACCTGGGCTATTTCTTCCGGACTCATCTTCTTATAGTACTTCAGATACAATACCTCCCGCTGTTGCTTTGTCAAATTATTCAGTTCTTTCTGCAAAACTTCCAGCTGTTCTTTTTCCAACTCTGAATGGATAATAGCAGTTTCAATATCGATCTCCAGATCAAACTGATATTCGTTTGTGCCTACTTCATCCAGTGATTTGAATGATCCACTATTCTCTTTTTTCAGCTCGTTCACTATCATGTGTCTCAACGAAACACACAAGTAAGCGGGTATGGATTGAGGCGCCGCGCAAGTTTCTCTTTTCTCAAAGATATAAACAAACAACGACTGTATCGCTTCGGTCACCAGAGTATCATCACCGGCTATCTTCATGCCATATCCATACAGTAAATCTGCATATTGCTCATAAAGCTGCCGGAATGCCTCTTCATCCCCTTGCTGAATCTTATCCCAGGATAGTGTCTTCATTTCTCTTCACTCATTTATATGAGATATGTTTTCCCTTTTTTTACCTGATTTTTTAGTTAAAATCGTACGAATATGTCTTAAAACTCGCTCGTAAAGTGGAATTTTATGTGTTTAAAGTCTATCTGAGCCATCTGAAGTACATAACCGGAGTCTGCCAGGAACACATCGCGCCCTTCTCTATCCTTTGCCATGTATTGGTATTTACGTTTCTTGAAAGCCTCCAGTTCCGCCGGGTCATCACTCTCCACCCAACAAGCCTTATAAAGGCTTACCGGCTCCCAACGACAGGACGCATTGTATTCATTCAACAAACGATACTGAATGACCTCAAACTGCAACTGTCCCACCGTACCAATAATCTTACGCCCATTGAACTGATTGACAAACAGCTGTGCCACACCTTCATCCATCAACTGATCGATACCTTTTGCCAACTGTTTCTGTTTCATCGGATCGGCATTCTCGATATACTTGAACATCTCCGGCGAGAAGCTCGGCAATCCGCGGAAATGAAGCTGTTCACCCTCTGTCAATGTATCGCCAATCTTAAAAGTACCATTATCCGGCAGACCGATAATATCTCCTGCATAAGCTTCGTCGATCGTTGTTTTGCGCTGTGCCATAAACTGGGTAGGCGATGAAAAACGCACTGTTTTTCCATGACGAACGTGTGTATATGGAGCATTGCGGACAAACTTACCCGAACAAATCTTACAGAATGCCACACAAGAACGATGGTTAGGATCAATATTGGCAGTTATCTTAAAAATGAAGCCGGTGAATTTCGGTTCGTCAGGTTTCACTTCACGCTCTTCTGCCTGTACAGGACGAGGGCTGGGAGCTATCTCTACGAAACAGTTCAGCAACTCTTGCACACCGAAGTTGTTCAACGCCGATCCAAAGAATACAGGCGCACAGTCTCCTGCCAAATAGGATTCCGAATCAAATTCCGGATAAACACCCTCAATCAGTTCCAAATCACCACGCAGCTTGTCTGCCAACGACTTGCCAATTTGCTGATCCAGTTCTTCCGAATGAATATCGACTGCCACTTTCTCTGTAACCATCTGTTTGGATGGCTGATACAAGTCCAGTTTCTGTTCGTAGATATTGTATACTCCTTTAAAACGTGCTCCCTGCTCGATCGGCCAGGACAAGGGACGAACCTGAATCATCAGTTCTTCTTCGAGTTCATCGAGCAAATCGAACGGGTCTTTTCCTTCACGGTCCATTTTGTTGACGAAGATAATTACCGGAGTCTTTCTCATACGACACACCTCCATCAGTTTACGCGTCTGCGTTTCCACACCTTTTGCACCGTCTACAACGATGATAACGCTGTCCACAGCCGTCAGCGTGCGGTATGTATCTTCGGCAAAGTCCTGGTGACCGGGAGTATCGAGAATGTTAATCTTATAGTCCCGATAGTCGAATTCCATCACGGAAGTCGTTACCGAAATACCACGTTGTTTCTCGATTTCCATCCAGTCGGATGTAGCCGTCTTTTTAATCTTATTACTCTTTACCGCGCCAGCTACCTGTATCTGACCTCCGAAAAGCAATAACTTTTCCGTCAAAGATGTCTTACCGGCATCCGGATGCGCAATAATGGCGAACGTCCGCCGTCTCAAAATTTCTGTATTATCTGCCATAGTTTTTTAGTTAGAATTATGAATTATAAGCATGAATGGGCTATGCTGGAATAACATAGCCAAATTCATTATTCATCTTTCATAATTTTATCAATGCATTGTTTGAGGCTCTCCTCCCAATGAGGAATCTCTATATCGAACGTTGTTTTTATTTTTGTTTTATCAAGCACGGAATATGCCGGACGGTTTGCTTTCGCAGGATATTCGGCTGTATGCAAAGGGGTCACTTTGCAGGTGGTTATTCCTGCCAGGCGATGAATAGCTACTGTGAAATCGTACCAGGAACAAACTCCCTCATTGCTGAAATGGTAAATACCGCGAACTACACCTTTATTAATAATGGTATAGATGGCCCGTGCCAAGTCATTGGCATATGTCGGAGTTCCGATTTGGTCGAAAACAACCCCCAAACTGTCACGCTCTTTTCCAAGACGAATCATCGTCTTCACGAAATTATTACCGAAAGTGGAATAGAGCCATGCAGTACGGATAACGACTGTTTTCTCACAGCAATTCATTACCTCCTTTTCTCCCTCCAGTTTAGTGGTGCCGTACACAGAATCCGGGCAGGGATCGCACTCTTCTGTGTATGGAGTATGCGCAGTACCGTCAAATACATAGTCAGTAGATACTTGTATCATGGCAGCACCATTGGCTTGGGCCGCACTTGCCAGTTGTTTTGGTGCTTCACAATTCAATTTGTATGCTAATTCTTGATTATCTTCTGCTTTATCTACAGCTGTATAAGCTGCACAATTAACAACAAGCTCAATCTGCTTCTCTGCCATATAAGCCCAAACAGCTTGCGCATCACAAATGTCGAGCTCCTGCACATCTGTGAAATAATACGTATGTTGCGGGTTCTCTTTCGCAAGCACCTGCATCTCATTGCCAAGCTGACCGTTGGCACCCGTTACTAAAATTCTCATTTATTCATCCAGTTTTAATTCACCTTTACGGTCTTTATCATAATAATTTGCCAACATAGAAAGGAAACTAGTGATAGCTTCCACTGCCTTGGCAGTGCCTTCGCTGATAGGTTTCTTTTGAAGACGAAGCAGGAGCACTCCATACAACGCTTCAAAACAGGTTTCCAGTTCGGGCTCATCTTTCTTGCCGTTTTTATTCCGTAATTCTACGATAAATGGCAATGCCTTGAAATAAGCGGCACTGTAAAAAGGAAATTTAGGAGAAGAGGACAATGCGTTATGCAACTCTGTCAGATTGATAATCACGTTCTTATTAATCTGCAGATGCCCTTTTTCCCGTACTCCTTCCTCGCCCATCATCGTTATCAGATTGGTATACCATTCTCGCATGGCAGGCCGCTGATCTTCCGGATAACGGACAATTACATTTGCCTCCATCTCTTCCGGTTCACAATGATTGGCGCGGATCAAGTCTTCCTCTTGCCACATATATATAAGGTATTCGGCAATGTTTCTCTCTTTCAGTTGTTGTGCTATCTGATTCATTATGTTATCTCTTAATAAAGTGACTCTCCCAACAAAGTATAAATCAATCCGGCAACAGATACCAGCATTACGATACTTCCTACAACACGATTCAGTATCCAGATACCACGTAAATTGAATTTAGTGCGCACCTTATTCACAAAATAAGTGATACCCAACCACCAAGTCAATGCTCCTATAGCAATTGCAAGATATCCCGTGATCTCTTCAAACACCAGGACTCCCGGCTGCACAAAGGCAAAGCGGGCAAAAAGTCCGATAAACAGGAAGATTATCAAGGGGTTGGATAGAGTGACGAAAAAGGCGGTAATAAAATTATGGAAATAAGAACCTTTACTGGACGAAGCCGGACGAATGGATTGCACCGGATTGCTACGAAAGGTATATATACCAAAAAGGAGTAGCATGACACTCCCCAACAACTGCAGATAGAAAATATTCTTATTAATATAATCGAACACAAAACTCATCCCGTAACCGGTGAGCAAAGCATAGGCTATATCGCTCAACGAGGCTCCCAGCCCCGTTACGAATCCGTACCAACGCCCTTTATTCAGAGTCCTCTGGATGCATAATACGCCCACCGGACCGAGGGGTGCGGACACAACAACGCCAATAATAAAGCCTTTCACTAATATATCGAATATTGTCTCTATCTGAATCATGTCGCAAATATCGCACTTTTTTGTGATATGGGGATAGTATATTAACGTTTTTTCCACACAAGAATCACTATATATAGCGATAATAAGTAAAACGTACATCGAAAATAAACATATTAAATAAGGTATAGGAATTTATTCTCTATTTTTTTCCTACCACCAACGAAATTGATTATCTTTGCGCCACAGAAAAAGAGAAGAGTTTCTCCTGCAGGAACTTCAATCGTAAAATCGTAAATCGTAAAATCGTAAATATACAACATGATTCTTTTTTTCAGAACCCCTTCCAAGAGCGTGATTGCCGTAGAGAGCAACCATCAGCTCACCCCTGACGAAAGTAATAAACTCTGCTGGCTTTTTGGCGAAGCCGTGATGGAAAGTGAAGAAAACCTGAAAGGCTGTTTCGTTGGCCCACGCCGCGAAATGATCACTCCCTGGAGTACAAACGCAGTAGAAATCACCCAAAACATGGGGCTCGAAGGCATCAGCCGCATCGAGGAGTACTTCCCTGTTAAGGACGAAAACGCTGACTACGACCCGATGCTCCAACGCATGTACAAAGGACTCGACCCAAACTTATTCACGACAAACCGTCAGCCGGAACCGATCATCTACATCGAAGATCTCGAAGTGTATAATGAAAAAGAAGGTCTGGCTCTTTCTAAAGAGGAAATGGACTACTTGAAGAAAGTGGAAAATGATCTCGGACGAAAACTGACTGACTCTGAAGTATTCGGCTTCGCACAAATCAACTCCGAACACTGCCGCCACAAAATCTTCGGCGGAACGTTCATCATCGACGGTGTAGAACAGGAATCCTCTCTGTTCCAAATGATTAAAAAGACAACACAGGAAAATCCAAATAAAATCATCTCTGCTTATAAAGATAATGTAGCCTTCGCTGAAGGTCCGGTTGTTGAACAGTTTGCTCCGGCAGATCATTCAAAACCTGATTTCTTCCAGATAAAAGACATCAAGAGCGTTATCTCACTGAAAGCGGAAACACATAACTTCCCGACTACCGTAGAACCGTTCAACGGCGCTTCTACCGGTACTGGTGGTGAAATCCGCGACCGTATGGGTGGTGGTAAAGGTTCATGGCCGATTGCAGGTACTGCTGTCTACATGACTTCTTACCCGCGTACCGATGAAGGACGCGAATGGGAAGAAATTCTTCCGGTACGCAAATGGTTGTACCAGACTCCGGAACAGATTCTTATCAAAGCATCCAACGGTGCTTCCGACTTCGGTAACAAGTTCGGCCAACCGCTGATCTGCGGTTCGGTACTGACTTTCGAACATACGGAAAACAAGGAAGTTTATGGTTACGATAAAGTAATCATGCTTGCCGGCGGTGTGGGTTACGGCACACAACGTGACTGTCTGAAAGGTACACCGGAAGCAGGAAACAAAGTGGTAGTAATCGGTGGTGACAACTATCGTATCGGACTGGGTGGCGGTTCCGTATCTTCTGTAGATACCGGTCGTTACAGCAGTGGTATCGAGTTGAATGCCGTACAACGCGCTAATGCTGAAATGCAAAAACGCGCCAACAATGTGGTACGCGCTCTTTGTGAAGAAGAGGTAAATCCGGTGGTTTCTATCCACGACCACGGCTCTGCCGGACACGTAAACTGTCTGTCCGAACTAGTGGAAGAATGTGGTGGTTTAATCGAGATGAGTAAATTGCCTATCGGTGACAAGACTTTATCGGCAAAAGAAATCATCGCCAACGAGAGCCAGGAACGTATGGGTCTATTGATTAAAGAAGAAGCCATCGAACATGTACGTAAGATTGCCGAACGCGAACGCGCTCCAATGTATGTAGTCGGTGAAACAACCGGCGATCATCGTTTCGCCTTCCAACAGGCTGACGGTGTACGTCCGTTTGATCTTGCCGTAGAGCAGATGTTCGGTTCTTCTCCCAAGACATATATGGTAGACAAAACCGTGGAACGTCATTACGAAATGCCGAAATACGAATTGTCTAAATTACATGAATATCTGACAAATGTATTGCAGCTTGAAGCTGTTGCCTGCAAAGACTGGTTGACAAATAAGGTAGACCGCTCGGTAACAGGTAAAGTGGCACGCCAGCAATGTCAGGGCGAACTTCAGTTGCCGTTGAGTGATTGCGGTGTCGTTGCACTTGATTACCGTGGCGAAAAAGGAATCGCTACTTCTATCGGACATGCTCCGCAAGCAGCATTGGCTGATCCGGCTGCCGGTTCTATCCTTTCCGTATCTGAAGCACTAACCAATCTTGTTTGGGCTCCGATGGCGGAAGGTATGGACAGTATTTCTCTGTCTGCCAACTGGATGTGGCCTTGCCGTTCTCAAGAAGGTGAAGACACCCGTCTGTACACGGCTGTAAAAGCATTGAGCGACTTCTGCTGCGCATTGCAAATCAACGTTCCTACCGGAAAAGACTCTCTGTCTATGACACAGAAGTATCCGAACGGTGAGAAAGTGATTTCTCCGGGAACTGTGATTGTTTCTGCCGGCGGTGAAGTTTCCGACGTGAAGAAAGTGGTATCTCCGGTATTGGTTAACAATGAAAAGACTACGCTTTATCACATTGACTTCAGCTTCGACGAACTGAAATTAGGTGGTTCGGCTTTCGCACAATCTTTGGGTAAAGTGGGTGACGAAGTACCTTGCGTACAGGATGCCGAATATTTCCGTGACGCTTTCCTTGCCGTACAGGAACTTGTAAACAAAGGATTGATCCTTGCAGGACACGATATATCTGCCGGTGGTTTAATCACTACATTGCTCGAAATGTGCTTCTCTAATGTAGAAGGCGGCTTGGAAATCAGCCTCGACAAGATGAAGGAAGAAGATATCGTTAAAATTCTGTTCGCGGAAAACCCAGGTATCGTTATCCAGATCAGCGACAAGCATAAGGATGAAGTGAAGAAGATTTTGGAAGACGCCGGCGTAGGCTATATAAAGCTGGGTAAACCGACTGACGAACGCCACATTTTGGTATCTAAAGACGGTGCTACTTACCAATTCGGTATCGATTATATGCGTGATGTATGGTATTCTTCTTCTTACCTGCTCGACCGCAAACAATCTATGAACGGTTGCGCAAAAGCACGTTTCGAAAACTATAAGATGCAACCTGTTGAATTCGCTTTCATGCCGGAATTCAAAGGTAAGCTTTCTCAATACGGTATCACTCCGGATCGTCGTACCCCAAGCGGTATCCGTGCGGCTATCATCCGTGAGAAGGGTACAAACGGTGAGCGCGAAATGGCGTACTCACTCTATCTGGCAGGTTTCGACGTAAAAGACGTTACGATGACCGACCTCATCAGCGGACGCGAAACACTGGAAGACATAAACATGATTGTTTACTGCGGTGGTTTCTCTAATTCCGATGTTTTGGGTTCTGCCAAAGGATGGGCAGGCGGCTTCCTGTTCAACCCGAAAGCGAAAGAAGCGCTCGACAAGTTCTATGCTCGTGAAGACACACTTTCACTAGGTATCTGTAACGGTTGCCAGTTGATGATGGAACTCGGTCTGATCAACCCTGAACATAAGGAAAAAGGCAAGATGCTACACAATGACTCCCATAAATTCGAGTCTACTTTCGTCGGCCTGACTATCCCAACAAACCGCAGTGTGATGTTCGGTTCACTAAGCGGAAGTAAACTGGGTATCTGGGTAGCACACGGAGAAGGTAAATTCTCACTGCCATACGATGAAGACAAATACAATGTAGTGGCGAAATACAGCTACGATGAGTACCCGGGCAACCCGAACGGTTCAGACTACTCCATCGCAGGACTTGCCAGTGCAGACGGACGTCATTTGGCGATGATGCCCCACTTGGAACGTGCCATCTTCCCATGGCAAAACGGTTGTTATCCGGCAGACCGCAAGAACAGCGATCAGGTTACTCCATGGATAGAAGCGTTTGTCAACGCTCGCAAATGGGTGGAAGCTAAAATGAAATAAATCATTCCTATATTTACAGAGGCTGGTACTTTTTAAAGTGCCAGCCTCTTGTTTTACGTAACTTTTCGCTCTACCGAAAGTCCCTTTATAGATACCAAAACACCGAAAACAAACAGTATGTATAAATACCTATAAAATAGTCTGTTTTCTTGTTTTCTTTCATTTGGAGAACGCTGTTATCTTTCTTCAAAATTTTGTAATATCGGAAAATCTTCTTAATTTTGTCAAACTTTCCCCCTCATTAAAGATTCAATAACCCTTAAAAGTCCTATTTGTATGAAAAAATGGCTTTTTCTAATCTTATTGTTTCCTCTAACTTGTGTCGCGCAGACGTATCGATATCTTGGAGTGGAGGATGGGTTAAGTAACCGGCGGGTTTACTGCATTCAAAAAGATAAAACCGGCTACATGTGGTTCCTTACACACGAAGGTATTGATCGATACAACGGAAAAGATTTTAAACGATATAAGTTAATGGATGGTGATGTAGAAATAAACTCTCTGTTAAATCTGAACTGGCTTTATATCGATCAGGAAGGAGTTTTATGGGAAATCGGAAAGAAAGGAAAAGTGTTCCGGTATGACCAGATTCACGACTGTTTCAATCTTGTATATAAGTTACCGATGGAAAGCTTCAGTGAGCAACCGGATCCGGTCACTTATGCCTGGCTTGACGAGAGTAAACACATCTGGCTGTGCAATAAGGATACAATCTTTCTCTATAACACAGAAACCCAACAGGTCACCCATATAAAGAACGATATCAGTGAAGAAATCACTGATATTGAACAGATAGACGAGTCGCATTTCTTTATCGGCACAGAGATGGGTATTCATTACGCCAAGCTGGAAAATAACGCATTGGAACTTATCAATTGTGATAAGCTGGAGAGCCTGAAAGCCCAGGTTATCGATCTATATTTCGACAAAAAGATTCGTAAACTATTCATCGGCACTTTTCTACGGGGAATCATGATTTACGATATGAATACCAAATCTGTCATACGCCCGGAACAGAATTTGAAAGATATCAGTATCACACGATTCAGACCATTAAATGATAAGGAATTACTGATAGCAACCGACGGTGGAGGAGTACACAAAATAAATGTGGACACTTATCAGATAGTACCCGAAATTGTGGCTGATTATAACAGTAACAATGGTATGAATGGTAACAGCATCAATGACATCTTTGTAGATGATGAAGAACGGGTATGGCTGGCTAATTATCCCATCGGAATCACCATACAAAACAACCGTTATACCGGCTACAAATGGATCAAACACTCCATCGGCAATAAACAGTCTTTAATCAACGATCAGGTGAACGCCATTATCGAAGACAGAGACGGAGATTTATGGTTCGCAACAAACAATGGCATCAGTTTCCTCAATTCAAAAACCGGCCAATGGCGTTCGGTGCTTAGTACTTTTGAAGAGTCGCAAGGTAATAAAAGCCATATCTTTCTTACCGTATGCGAAGTAGCTCCCGGAATTATCTGGGCAGGCGGGTACTCTTCCGGTGCTCACCAGATAGATAAAAAGACGTTCAACGTCAGCTATTTCATGCCGCCCTTGTACACTCATAGTAACAAGCGACCGGATAAATACATACGTGATATCCGTACAGATATGCAGGGTTATATCTGGTCCGGAGGTTTCTATAACCTCAAACGCATCAATCTAAAAACGCAGGACATACGGTTTTATGATGGATTAAATTCCATTACCGCCATCGTTGAGAAAGATGAAAAAAGCATGTGGATCGGTAGTGCGGCCGGTCTGTGCCTTTTAGATAAAGAATCCGGGAAATTTGAACGTATCAAACTTCCGGTAGAGTCGAACTATATCTACTCTTTGTATCAGGCAAAAAACGGATTATTATATATAGGTACCAGCGGATCGGGACTATTGATTTACGATGTCAACAAAAAACTGTTCACTCATTACCACTCTGAAAACAGTGCTTTAATATCCAATAATATCTACACTATATTATCGGATGCGGACAAAGACATTATAATGAGTACAGAAAGCGGACTGACAAGCTTCTATCCTGAAGAAAAGAAATTTCATAACTGGACCAAAGACATGGGATTGATGACTACACATTTCAATGCGTTGTCAGGCACACTGCGAAAAAACAATAAATTCATTTTAGGCAGTTCAGACGGAGCCGTAGAGTTTGACAAGGACATGAAATTACCCAGAAGCTATACCTCTAAAATGATTTTCAGCGATTTCAAGCTTTTCTATCAGACAATCTATCCGGGTGATGAAGATTCTCCGTTAAAAGCAAGCATCAATGAAACAAAGGAACTGAGGTTGAAATACAATCAGAATATTTTCTCTTTGCAGGTTTCTTCCATCAATTATGACTACCCCTCCAACGTTCTTTATTCCTGGAGATTAGAAGGTTTTTATGACGAATGGAGCAAACCCGGAACCGAGAATACGATTCGTTACACCAATCTTGCGCCGGGCAAATATACGCTAAGAGTGCGTGCCATCTCCAATGAAGACAAACGCATCATGCTTGAAGAAAGAAGCATGGACATTGTCATAGCACAACCTTTCTGGCTGACATTTTGGGCTATGCTGCTTTATGCGGCTTTCCTTTGTCTCATTGCCATCATTCTATTGCGTATCCTGATTTTAAGAAAGCAGCGCAAAGTCTCCGATGAGAAAATACACTTCTTTATCAATACGGCACATGATATCCGTACCCCATTGACGCTTATCAAAGCACCTTTGGAAGAACTACGCGAGAAAGAGGAGTTGAGCAAAGAAGGTATTTCCAACATGAATACGGCATTACGAAACGTAAATGCCTTGCTACGTCTTACCACCAATCTTATCAACTTTGAAAGAGCGGACGTATATTCTTCCGAATTATATATTTCAGAGCATGAGCTAAACACGTTTATGAATGAAATATTCAATGCGTTCCTGCAGTACGCCAACATCAAGCACATCAACTTTACTTATGAAAGTAATTTCAGGTATATGAATGTATGGTTTGATAAAGAAAAGATGGAATCTATCTTTAAGAACATCATTTCGAACGCACTGAAATATACTCCGGAAAATGGAAATGTACAGATTTTCGTTTCAGAAACATCTGACTCATGGAGCGTGGAAGTCAGAGACACAGGAATCGGCATCCCGGCCAACGAACAAAAGAAATTGTTCAAACTTCATTTCCGTGGCAGTAATGCTATTAATTCCAAAGTGACAGGAAGTGGCATCGGGCTGATGCTTGTATGGAAACTAGTCCGCCTGCATAAAGGAAAGATTAATCTGTCAAGTATTGAAAACCAGGGATCAGTCATCAAAATAACGTTCCCTAAAGACAGCAAGCGCTTCCGGAAAGCACATTTGGCAACTCCTAGCAAACAGCGTCAGGAAATAAAGGCTATCGACAACGTTCCGCCTCCATCACCTGAAATTTACGAGAACGCACAGAAAAAAGAAAATATAAACCATCGTCGAATCTTGATTGTAGAGGATAATGATGAGTTGCGTAACTATCTGTCACAGACATTGTCAGAAGAATATGTCGTACAGGTATGCTCCAATGGAAAAGAAGCACTGACGATTATTCCCGAATACAAACCGGAACTGGTCATTTCAGACATTATGATGCCGGAAATGCGAGGGGATGAATTATGTCAGGCTATCAAGAATAATATCGAGACTTCTCACATCCCTGTCATCCTGCTGACAGCTTTGAATAATGAGAAAGATATTCTTTCGGGACTTCAGATTGGTGCGGATGAATACGTTGTGAAACCGTTCAACATCGGTATATTGAAAGCAAACGTTTCCAATCTGCTGGCCAATCGTGCACTCTTGCGCAGTAAATACGCCAATCTGGATCTGGATGATGAGGAGCATGATGAAGACTGCATCAACTGTTCACAGGATATTGATTGGAAATTCATTGCAAACGTCAAAAAGAACGTGGAAGATAACATTGACAATCCGGCTCTCACGGTAGATGTATTATGCAGCCTGATGGGAATGAGCCGCACGAGTTTCTATAATAAATTAAGGGCATTGACCGATCAGGCGCCGGGAGATTATATCCGGCTGATTCGTCTGAAACGTGCCGTACAATTACTAAAAGAAGACACACATACCATAACAGAAATTGCAGAAATGACAGGATTCAGTGATGCCAAGTACTTCCGCGAAGTATTTAAAAAGCATTATAATGTAAGTCCCAGTCAATATGGCAAAGAGAAAAAAGCAGTTAGTAAGGAAGGAGGAGAAAAGAAAGAATGAACATTTATCTAGAAGCATTTGGAATCTTTTTTAAAATAGGCGCCTTTACCATTGGAGGAGGGTATGCAATGGTGCCACTGATTGAAAATGAAATTGTCACCAAACGGAAATGGATTGCGCAGGAAGATTTTATCGATCTGCTGGCTATCTCCCAATCCGCTCCGGGAATTTTGGCAGTCAATATTTCTATCTTTATAGGATATAAACTGCGTGGAATCCGGGGAAGTATTATCACGGCATTGGGAACAATCTTGCCGTCTTTCATTATTATATTAGCTATCGCCCTGTTCTTTCATAGTTTCAAAGACAATCCGATAGTGGAACGCATCTTTAAGGGAATCCGACCGGCAGTGGTAGCACTCATTGCCGCACCGACCTTTACCATGGGACGATCTGCGAAAATCAACCGCTACAATCTGTGGATTCCGGTTGTTTCGGCATTATTAATCTGGCTGTTGGGCTTCTCCCCTATCTGGATTATTATTGCTGCCGGTATAGGAGGTTTCCTGTGGGGAAAGATTAAAAAAGTTGAAAGTTGAGAATGGAGAGCTGAGAAGGCACGGATTACACGGATTAACGCTGTTGTTTTACAGATTCATAATTCTAAAAGCCGTGAAATCCGCGTAATCCGTGCCTGAAATTATTATATAATAAATTATTAATCACATGATTTACCTACAGTTATTCTATACATTTTTCAAGATCGGGCTTTTCGGCTTCGGTGGCGGTTATGCCATGCTTTCCATGATTCAAGGCGAAGTGGTGACCCGCTATGGATGGGTGAGTTCGCAGGAGTTCACGGATATTGTCGCAATCAGCCAGATGACACCGGGCCCTATCGGTATCAACGCAGCTACTTATGTAGGATTTACTTCTACGGGTAGCGTATGGGGTTCCATCATTGCTACCTTTGCCGTAGTCCTTCCCTCTTTCATCTTGATGTTGACCATCAGTAAATTCTTCCTGAAATACCAGAAACATCCGATAGTAGAATCTATATTTAGCGGATTACGCCCGGCAGTAGTCGGATTGCTCGCCTCCGCCGCGTTGGTACTAATGAATGTAGAAAACTTCGGTTCACCTACGGAAGATACTTACTCATTCGTTATCAGTATCATTATCTTCCTGATTGCTTTCATCGGAACAAGAAAATATAAAGCCAATCCGATATTAATGATTATCGCTTGCGGCATTGCGGGATTGCTGCTCTATTAATAGCAAGCGGCTGAACAGTAAACAAAAAACGGTGAACAAACTGCGTTATCATGCTGCAGAGTGTTCACCGTTTTATCGTTGTTTATTCTATACCTTTACAGTTTCAACTTCTTACTTACGGATTTCGATTCATTATGTAAACGATCTAAAGCAGTCACTACATAACGGTATTTTGTTTTTCCTGTTTCATAAGGAAGTTTGTAGAACGGATTGCGAGTGATAGCTACAATATGTGAAGGATCGTCCAAATTCACCTTCTCTTTGCTGCCAAAGCGATAGACTACATATCGAACAGCCTTATCCATCTCCGTATCGGCTTTCGGAGCAGTCCAGAACAGAATATAGCCGTCTTCTGTCCATACCTTTTTCATTTTGCGCACCTTGTCCGGAGCTTTATCATCCATAAAATCAAAGACTGGAACCAAAGCCGGATACTTATGATATTCACTGATTAAAGCATCACGATATCTACCCTGATTCTCAACAACAGCTGCCGCATACCATTGGCAACTACCTCCGATTGTCTGATAAGCACGTTGCAAAGCCATCTTACGGGGAAGCTGATTGATAGAAGGATTCTGCGGATCGGCAAACTGAACAGTCTTCGGCACAGATTGACCGATAAACAACGGCCGGTTTTCCGAATGAGTAGCCCACCATTTCACCAATGTCTCATAGTCAGCCGCTTTATGACCAATTTCCCAATAAACCTGCGGAATATTATAATCAATCCATCCTTCACGTGCCCAAAGCAGTACATCGGCATAAAGATCATCATAGTTTTGCAAGCCATTGGTATTGCTTCCCAACGGGTCACTCTTCTGGTTACGATAGATACCAAACGGACTGATACCGAACTTCACCCAAGGCTTGATGCCACGAATCGTTTCGTGAAGCTTCTTTATCAACACATTCACATTACTACGACGCCAATCTGCCTTATTCGTGAAACCTCCACCATAACGGGCAAAGCTCGCATTATCCGGGAAATCCAATCCATTAACCGGATAAGGATAGAAATAGTCATCCATATGGATAGCGTCCACATCATAACGAGACACGATATCAGTCACAATTTTACAGATGTACTCCCGACTTTCAGGAAGTGCCGGGTCGAAGTATAGCTGATCGCCATAAGTAACAAACCATTCCGGATGCTGGTGATAAATATGCTCCGGCGCCAACTTGTTTTTTAATGAAGTCTTCACACGATAAGGATTGATCCAGGCATGAAACTCCATATTCCGTTTCTGACATTCTTCAATCATAAACTGCATCGGATCCCACATAGGAGAAGGCATCTGTCCTTGTGTTCCTGTCAGGAAACGGCTCCACGGTTCATATTGGGAAGCGTATAATGCATCCGCTTCAGGGCGCACCTGAAAAATGATCGCATTAATACCGGCTTCCTGAAGAGAATTCAACTGGCTAATCAATGTTTGCTTCAATCGCTCTGTGGGAATACCACGAAACTGGCCGTTGACAGCCTGTATCCATGCTCCACGGAATTCACGTTTAGGATATTTATTGCCTGACGGCACCTGCGCCCTCACTCCTGCCACCAGAAGAAGGGCTAAAAGTAAAAGATAGTTTTTCAGCTTCATAATATTCTTAAATCGTAATAATGTGACGCAAAGATAATACAAACTCCCGATAAATTCGCTAACTTTGCCGACTACCATAAAAAAGGAGTATTTTATGTCAGAAAACAACTATATTTCGATCAAAGGCGCACGAGTCAACAACCTAAAAAACATCGATGTAGATATTCCCCGCAACAAACTTGTTGTTATCACCGGATTGTCGGGTTCGGGAAAATCATCACTTGCTTTTGATACCCTTTATGCAGAAGGACAACGCCGCTACGTAGAAAGTTTAAGCAGCTACGCGCGTCAGTTCTTGGGGAGAATGAGCAAACCGGAATGTGACTTTATCAAAGGGATTCCTCCCGCCATTGCCATCGAACAAAAAGTAAACAGCCGTAATCCCCGTTCCACTGTGGGCACCTCGACTGAAATTTACGAATATCTACGCCTGTTATATTCACGGGTGGGGAAAACGTATAGTCCCATCAGCGGGCAGGAAGTGAAGAAGCACTCCACAGAAGACATCGTCAACTGTATGCTTTCCTATCCGGAAGGCACAAGATATACGGTACTGACGCCTATCCGCCTGCGTGAAGACCGCACATTGCAACAGCAACTGGAGATAGACCTGAAACAAGGATTCAACCGTATCGAAGTGAACGGTGAAATGAAACGAATCGATGAATATACACCTGTGGCAGGTGATGAAGTCTATCTGCTGGTTGACCGTATGGCGGTTGCCACCAGCAAGGACGCCATCAGCCGACTGACTGATTCTGCCGAAACAGCCATGTACGAAGGCGACGGAACCTGTATGCTGCGCTTTTTCCTATCGGATGGCACCACAAAACTACATACTTTCAGCACTAAATTCGAAGCGGACGGCATCATCTTTGAAGAACCGAACGACCAGATGTTTTCATTCAACTCGCCTATTGGCGCTTGTCCGGTGTGCGAAGGATTCGGCAAAGTTATCGGCATTGACGAGCACTTAGTCGTTCCGGATCGTTCATTATCGGTATATGAAGGAGCCATCGTATGCTGGCGTGGAGAAAAGATGGGTGAATGGAAAGAAGAACTGATCCACAATGCGGATAAATTCGATTTTCCTATTTTCACTCCTTATTATGAGTTGACGGATGCACAGCGCCGGTTACTTTGGGAAGGCAACCAATACTTCCACGGCATCAATGATTTCTTCAAGATGCTGGAAGAGAATCAATATAAGATACAATATCGGGTAATGCTGGCACGTTACCGGGGGAAGACGCTTTGCCCGAAATGCCACGGCACCCGCCTGAAACCGGAAGCCGGATATGTACGGGTGGGCGGAAAGAATATTTCCGAACTGGTGGATTTGCCTATCACAGAACTGAAGCAATTCTTCGATCATCTGGAACTGGATGAGCACGACAGCAATGTGTCCCGACGTATTCTGATTGAAATAAACAGCCGGATTCGCTTTTTAATCGATGTAGGTTTGGGCTATCTGACTTTGAACCGGCTTAGTAATTCCTTATCGGGTGGAGAAAGCCAGCGTATCAATCTGGCAACTTCATTGGGAAGTAGCCTTGTGGGTAGTCTTTATATTCTCGATGAGCCAAGTATCGGACTGCATAGCCGTGATACAGACCGCCTGCTCCATGTGTTGCGTCAACTGCAACAATTAGGAAATACGGTAGTGGTGGTAGAGCACGATGAAGAGATTATCCGTGCGGCGGATTACATTATCGACATAGGTCCCAATGCCGGACGCCTGGGCGGAGAAGTCGTTTACCAAGGCGATCTGAAGGATTTGAAGAAGGGAAGCAATAGTTATACGGTACGTTATCTTTTAGGAGAAGATGAAATACCCGTTCCGGAGCATCGCCGGCCGTGGAATAACTATATCGAACTGAAAGGTGCACGTGAGAATAATCTGAAAGGAGTAAACGTACGTATCCCGCTCAATGTAATGACAGTTGTTACGGGTGTTTCCGGTTCCGGAAAAAGTACATTGGTGAGAGATATTTTCTTCCGGGCATTGAAGCGTGAATTAGACGAATGTAGCGACCGACCGGGAGAATTCTCTTCAATCGGAGGAAGTTTGCGTGACCTGCGGAATGTAGAATTTGTAGATCAGAACCCGATTGGCAAATCATCGCGCTCAAATCCGGTGACTTACATCAAGGCTTACGACGAAATCCGCAAACTATGGTCCGAACAGCCTTTGGCGAAGCAAATGGGATATACCCCCGGATTCTTCAGTTTCAATAGTGAAGGCGGACGTTGCGAAGAGTGTAAAGGAGAAGGAACCATCACTGTAGAAATGCAGTTTATGGCAGATTTGGTATTGGAGTGTGAATCTTGTCACGGAAAACGCTTCAAATCCGACACGCTGGAAGTGAAATTCAACGATAAAAGCATCTACGATGTATTGGAGATGACCGTCAACCAAGCGATTGAGTTCTTCAACGAACATGGACAGAAGAAAATTGTGAAAAAGTTGCTTCCTTTGCAGGACGTAGGACTGGGATATATCAAATTAGGACAGGCTTCTTCTACCCTTTCCGGTGGTGAGAACCAACGTGTCAAACTCGCATTTTATTTAAGTCAGGAGAAAGCCGACCCGACGATGTTTATCTTTGACGAGCCGACTACAGGATTGCACTTCCATGATATCCGCAAACTTCTGGATGCTTTCGACGCGTTGATTCGCCGGGGACACAGCATCGTTATCATCGAGCATAACATGGACGTCATCAAATGTGCTGATTATGTAATCGACCTCGGACCGGAAGGTGGAGATAAAGGTGGAAATATCGTAGCAGTGGGTACTCCGGAAGAAGTTGCCGCCTGCGGAGCAAGCTATACAGGGCAGTTTCTGAAAGAAAAACTAGGATAGGAACAATTCATTTTCTTTGATTCTTTATATCTTATCTCGCCCCACATATGCAAGGCATTTGTACCCTCTACCTTTAGGAGGAGTGTTCAAAGCCTTGCACTTTACTTCCTTTATCCCAATTACGCCTTTTACTTCTTGATATAAATAACAAGCCTAACACACAAACAACCAATCCATTAATGATTCTTAAACTGACTACATTTTGATAGGCTTCAGCTTCCCCTTACACAAAAGACAAAGAATAGAAATGTTAAAATCACAAAAGATATGCAGTCTTTGGGAGTTCTATATATCATATCTAAAATAGACTGTCGTATAGAACATAAAAACACATGAACCAAAAGGAACTTATAGAGTTATGTAAAAAAGGAGATAAGTCAGCTCTAAGCTGGCTCTACCAAACCTATGCCGATAAAATGACAAGAATATGCTTTCATTATGTTTCTGACAGACAAATAGCACAAGACCTCCTACATGATGGCTTCATTATCATCTTCACCTCTATAGACACCCTACATTCTCCTGATAAATTAGAATATTGGATGGGAACCATTATGAAAAACATATCTTTAAGATATTTGAAACAGTGCAGTTCAAAGTCCACAATCTCTTTAGAAGAAATGAGTGAAGATGAAGTCCCCATTGACACTTTTCCCTCTAATGATTTTCCAGCTTACAAGACAATGATCAGAATGATAGAATCGCTCCCTGAAGGCTATAACAAAGTTTTCAAATTGGCTGTATTAGAAGGATTGTCTCACAAAGAAATTGGTTCATTATTAAATATAGCTCCTCATTCTTCCTCATCGCAATTATCAAGAGCGAAAGATATATTACGGAGACTCATCTCCCAACACCGTATTATGATTGGATTATTTATATTGTCATCTATCATTTTTATACAAATATGGCTATATACATCTAAGAAAGCTATTACTACAGAACAAAACATTGTGACTACACAGAAAGAGAAAAAACAAAATGCTAAAAGCATATTATCAAAAGATTCTATAAAAACTATTTTAAATCATGTCCCCACTACTCCTCGGTATACAGATTTACAATCTATAAGAAAGATATCCAAACAAGAGGTTATTTTACAAGGCAGCGTTCCAGAAGGAAACGACAGCATTCAATTGTCTAATCATCAGATCATAGAGAATCAAGATACAAAAAAGCGGAAAGAATTTTACAACACCTATACTTCAAAGCAACTTTCCAACAATAAAAAAAACTGGTCGTTGGCTGTTTCTTATTCAGGAGGAGAAAAACAAGTCAACTCTCACAAATCAAGAATCCCCGGTGATATTTCATCCGAATCCCCCAAAGAAGTAGTGGAGAAATCATATCATCACATCCCTGTTACACTATCACTTTCGTTGCGTAAAAACATAAATGAGAACTGGGGTATAGAAACCGGAGTACAATATACATACCTACGTTCTGACTTCACGACCATCAGCGATTCTTATTTAGAGAAAATACAGAAAATCAGTTATATAGGAATCCCAATCAAAGGCTCTTTCAATATATGGAAACAACGAAGATTCTCTCTATACACTTCCGCTGGAATGACTTTGGATATACCTGTAAAAGCAACTTCAGAAGAATTCACGTCAGAAAATGGGCAAATTATATCTGAAAAGAAGAGTAGCTTATATCCACATTTACAGTGGTCAGCGGATTTTGGTATAGGCATCCAGTATCATATAACACCCTCTATCGGAATCTATGCAGAACCGAATTTACGATACTACTTCAACAATGAGAATAAGCTGAATACAATTAGGACAACAAAGCCATTCAATATGACATTGCCTATAGGTATTCGCCTATCTTGGTAAAAAAACAAAGATTATCATGCAGTCTTTCAGAGAATAGTTTATCATCATTATAGAAAGTAATTTTAATTGTGTTACTCTTTATATATGAAACTATTATTATGCAAGAACGTCATGAGAACCGGAATATCTATTTCAAAGAATTGTCCATAACAAGCAGGAATTATTTTATCCCATATATCCAATGTTGGCATGCAATAGAAGCAAGAATGAATGTATTGGAAATTGGTTGTGGTGATGGAGGTAATTTGCTTCCTTTCTCGGAAATGGGATGCAATATTATAGGGGTTGATATGGCTAAAAGCCGTATTAAAGATGCAAAAAACTTTTTTAATGTACACCATGCAGAAGGTGAATTTATAGCATCAGATATATTTAAGCTAAAGGAATTGGAGCAGAATTTTGATATTATTATCTGCCATGATGTATTTGAGCATATCACAGAAAAAGAACAATTCTTATCTAATTTGAGTAAATATCTGAAGCCACAAGGCATTGTTTTTATGTCATTCCCAGCATGGCAAATGCCATTTGGAGGTCACCAACAAATATGTAGAAACCGTATCTTGTCCTATCTGCCTTTTATTCATTTATTCCCTGTTTCTATATACCGATCAATTCTAAAAGCCTTCAGAGTAGACACTGATTGTATCAAAGAGCTGCTTTCCATAAAAAAGACAGGCGTATCAATAGAATTATTCGAAAGATTAGTTCAAAAGACAAATCTAATAATACAAAACAGGCAACTATGGTTCATTAATCCCCATTATAAAATAAAATTCGGGCTATCCCCACGTCAACTGAATCAGATGATTTCTGGAATACCTTATTTGAGAAACTTTGCAAGTACAAGCTGTTTCTACATCTTAAAAGAAAAAGACTAAACGAATAAGACTAAACAAGACATCAAGAGGCTGAATGTGTCAAAACTCTTATAAACAAAAAGTCACCCTCGCTACAATTATCTGCGACGAGGGTGACCCCATAGAAAGGGGAGTTTTGACACAAGCCCCAATATATAAAATATCGATTATACTACTATAAGTAGAAACCGAATCCAATCTTCACACCGAAACGTGACATATCTCCATCATTGAAACGCCATTTATAATAAACGGCAGGTTCAATGGTTACCGTACGCGAAAGGAAGTAAGCGTATCCGGCTTCGATGCCCAGTCCCCAGTCTGTCTGATGTTTTCCACCACTCCAACGGAAGCGGTTCCAGTCGAGTCCGCCACCCAGATAAATACCGGTTTTATTGAAGTAGAAACGTACTCCGGTACCTAGTGTATATTCGTCTACCGGTTTCGACCAGTCGGCTCCGGCATTTACCATCAAGGCAATACCTTCGGCAAAGAATGTACCGACCTGTGCACCAACTCCAAATTTTGCTTTATCATTTTTACTATACGAAAAGTCCAACCCCGACAATGAAGGATTAATAATCGTAGTTCCTTTCTCAAATTGCGCCTGTGCAGTGAAAGAGACTGCCAATAAGCAAAGAGCCAAAGCTAATTTCTTCATAAACTTACTTTTTTAAGTGAATAGATTGTTCGTCTTTTTTGCGGCGTTCACGCATTTGTTCCTTTTTCCGAAGCACCAGCCAAAGAAGAAGGACGATGACATAAGAAACTGCCACCGTAATTATTTTCTCTGTCAGGCTGACTTCCGTATTACGAGGCAACAAATAAGCCGCTGTTACGGATACATAAATAAGGAATGCAAGCGCAACCCCTGTTGATTTTCTTATTTTCTTCATTCTGATAATTTTCTTGTTTTTTGCTTATTTATCCAGATATAGAACCAAACTGCCGCAACTACTACGCACACTATACCAATGCCATAGGAAACTGCATGCGAAAGTCCCAATCCTTCAGGAGCAATACATATATAAGTAGAACATACACATGTCATAAACAGTGCCGGTATCAAAGTGATGATATAAGGTTTCTTGGATACCGCCAGAAAAACCGTTATAGCCCACAAGGTAAACACAGCCAATGTCTGATTTGCCCAGGCAAAATAACGCCATATCATATTAAATCCGTTTGCGTCACGCAAGCTATACAAAAGCAGACCGATAGCAATTACGAACATCGGAATGCAAATGTACAAACGACGACGCATACTTTTTTGCTCCATCCCCAAGAAGTCCGCCACAATCAGACGGGCGGAACGGAAGGCCGTATCTCCCGAAGTAATCGGAGCGGCAATGACTCCCAAAATAGCAAGTACTCCGCCGATTGCCCCCAACCATTCTTTTGTAATGGCATCAACAATAACAGAAGCATTGCTTTCTTCCATTCCGTTCTCATGGAAAAAATAAGTAGCGGCAGCTGCCCAAATAAGAGCAACAATGCCCTCGGTAATCATTGCACCGTAAAACACCGGACGTCCATGCCGTTCCGAGGTCATACAACGTGCCATCAATGGGCTTTGCGTAGCATGGAAACCAGAAATGGCACCACAAGCAATACTCACAAACATTATCGGGAAGATAGGAAGTTCGCTCGCTTCCGGGTTAGTATTTTGCAATCCGTCCCATAACTCCGGCAAAGCCGGATGGTTAACGTAAAGCATCACCAAAATGCCTACTGCCATAAACAACAAGGCAACCGCAAACAACGGGTAGATTTTACCAATTATTTTATCAACAGGCAGCAAAGTAGCCAAAATATAATATGCAAATACAACGATAATCCAAAACGTAGCATCCAAACTTTCCGGAGTGAGTTTTGCCAACAGTCCGGCAGGCCCCGCAACGAAAACCGATCCCACCAGAATCATTAAAATGACAGTGAATCCTCTCATCACTTGCTTGGTAGTCAGTCCCAAATAACGGCCTATTATTTCCGGCAGGCTTTCACCTCCATTACGCAAAGAAAGCATTCCGGCAAAATAATCATGCACTGCACCCGCAAAAATACTTCCCAGCACAATCCACAAGTATGAAGAGCTGCCAAATTTCGCTCCCATAATTGCTCCGAAAATAGGACCTAATCCGGCAATATTAAGAAATTGAATCATGAAAATCTTCCAGGTGGGCAATGGAATATAGTCCACTCCATCCGCCTTGGTAAGAGCCGGTGTTTTACGGTCATCGGGACCAAAGACGCGTTCCATCAGGCGTCCGTACGTAAAATAGCCTACTATCAGCGTCAGCAGGCATAGAGTAAATGTAATCATAGCGTGTCGTTTTTTAACTTGGCAAATGTAACATAATCTCACGAAACAGCCCAACAATACCGACACTTTTACTAACTTTGCAGGGATTTAAAACAAAAAATAAAGAATATGCGCTATACTATTTTCATTCTTTCACTTTTGTTTCCTTTCCTCTCAATTGTTGCGCAACCCAAACACGAAGTTCGTGCCGCATGGGTGACAGCGGTGTACGGCTTGGATTGGCCTCGCACACGTGCGACAACTCCTCAAACGATCCGCAAGCAGAAAGAAGAATTAATAGATATTCTTGATAAGTTGAAGGCTGCCAACTTCAACACTGTCCTATTTCAAACCCGTACTCGTGGAGATGTGTTATATCCTTCGGCAATCGAACCTTTCAATTCGATTCTGACGGGAAAGACAGGAGGAAATCCGGGATATGATCCGCTGGCCTTTGCCGTTGAAGAATGTCATAAGCGAGGAATGGAATGTCATGCCTGGATGGTAACTATCCCGTTGGGGAATAAGAAGCACGTTGCTTCGCTCGGCAGTCAGTCTGTCACCAAGCGGGTGAAAGATATCTGTGTTCCTTACAAAAGTGAATATTTTCTCAATCCGGGACATCCGGCAACGAAGGAGTATTTGATGAAACTGGTGCGGGAAGTCGTTAGCGGTTATGATGTGGACGGAGTACATTTTGACTACCTGCGTTATCCGGAGAATGCTCCTCTTTTTCCTGATAAATATGATTTCCGCCGATATAATAAAGGACGCACACTGGATCAGTGGCGCCGGGATAATATCTCCGAAATTGTACGTTATATATATAAAGGCGTAAAAGCCATGAAGCCTTGGGTAAAAGTAAGTACCTGCCCGGTAGGTAAATACCGGGATACTTCGCGTTACCCCTCCCGTGGATGGAATGCTTTCTTTACCGTTTATCAAGACCCGCAAGGCTGGATGGGAGAAGGTATTATGGATCAAATTTATCCGATGATGTATTTCCAGGGAAACAATTTCTACCCTTTTGCCCTCGACTGGCAGGAACAGAGTAACGGACGGCAAGTGATTCCGGGACTCGGCATTTATTTTCTCCATCCCGATGAAGGCAAATGGACACGCGACGAAATAGATCGTCAGATGAACTTTATCCGCAGTCAGAAAATGGCGGGTGAAGGACATTACCGGGTGAAATACCTGATGGAGAATACACAGGGTATTTATGATGAATTATCCGAGAATTTTTATGCATATCCTGCTTTACAGCCTCCTATGCCATGGCTGGATAATGTTGCGCCAACTGCTCCTTCTGCGCTGAAAATTACTCATATCGATAATGGATATACGGAATTAACCTGGCAGGCTGCTACTGATAACGATCAGCGCAACAAGCCCATGTATGTTATTTATGCTTCTAACGATTATCCGGTAGATATCAACCGACCGGAAAATATCGTTGCGCAAAATATCCGAGAGACGAGTTACGTATATGCCCCTATCCTACCTTGGAATGCAAAAAAGCACTTCGCAGTGACGGCTATTGACCGCTATGGAAATGAAAGTACAGCGACACAGGAACAAACGGTTCAGCAGTAAACCTGGTATTTAGAATCGACTTATTTGTTTCAAAACGGTATAGAAATAAACTGATCCGCACGGAAAGAAATTAAATAATATAGTTTAGATTTTTCTCCACTGTATAAACAATCTATCTGAGACCCGGGTCTCAGCATCTATGACACCCGGGTCTCAGGTATGCCAACACCCGGGTGTCAGTACCATTGAGACCCGGGTGTCAGATAGAACTCTACTACTAAGCGTTTTTTCTTTGTTACTAGAGTAAATAAAATTCCGATGCATCTAATATCTATTCAAATCCGGTGCAAAAAGGAATATATTTAGACGCGGATTACACGGCAGAAGCGACATTGAAGCAGATCGACGATAAAGGCTATCTGATACCGTAAGTTAAATATTATCAGGAGTTACCCATATCCACGCCCGATAACAACTTCTCCTATGAACAGGAACCAAAGGTAAATAACCGGAGTACACTCTACCTTCCCTGATTTCCAACGGATAAGTTGCGGACATTCGTTCATGTTCCTGCAAGGCTTCACCTTCCGAAGGATGATAATCAATCACAAAACGTCCTGTTGAACCTGGACGTACATAACGGTCATGTAAAAAACGCGCAATGACTCCCATATTCATGCGCAGATTGATTTCCACACAGGGATGAATCCGAAAAGCCGGCTTTTCATTTTCCGGAAACCGACAAATCATCATATCAACCCCAAGATAACCTTTATAAACGGTTCCTACCAACGCAGAAAGCCTATATTTCAAACAGTTCTCCAAATCCGTCAGAACCTTTGAAGGGACATATTGCGAAAGTTGTTTCCAGATTGCCTCATTAGAAAGCAAACGATTCCCTTCATACATTCCACTCTTTCCGGTATGGAAGAAGGAATATCCCACAAACGTCACTTCACCTGCACCATCGGAATAAAACTCCATGGCAAAATCCTCTACCTTATCATATATAGGTTCTGCAATGACTCCACCCTGCGAAGCAGTCACACGCGTACACCAACCGGAAATAAAAGGAGTAAATATGCCTTTACACCAGTTCAGACCTTTACCGCTTCCCGAAAGTGGAGCTTTCAACAAACATTCCTTCCGCTCTTCCACAAAACGTTTCCATTCCTCCGGGGTCTTTAAATAGTAAGATTCGCCGCAGAAATATTCATTCAGTCGTAATTCCGGAAGTAACGAGACGGCTTTAGAACGATGGGAGTATTCCCGCAGACCGTTTAATTGCTCCATAGAAGGAAACAAGGCTTCATCCACGCCCAACACAGAAAGCCGCTTCCGTAAAGCTAAATCCCATCCCCAAGGACGAATATCCAAATTCGGTTCAATAGCAAGTTCCGGCTCTGTCATCAAATCAACCGGAATATCCAGCAACTCCTGCATTTGCTTCAAATAATTGAGATTATAAGCGGAAGGAGCCAATACAACACTTCCCTCTTCCGCATACCACATCGGAAGCAAAGCCAGCTCGGAAGCCATACGTCTGGCCGAAGCCGGAGCCATATAATTAGTTTCACCGCTGGCCAACGCCAAGTCATGTTCCGGATTGAATATATAAAGAGCCTTTTTTGTCATTTCAAATGAATTCAAAACTTTATTCTGCAAATATATACAGGAAATAGTCAGGAATGACAACAATAAACATAAAGTTGGAATTAAAAGCACAATTTTGCCATCTCTACTTTGCAAATCCTAAAAAAAGCAGTATATTTGCCACCCGAAAAACAAAGAACTGAAATGGAATCATTCTACCGCACACACGCCTACCTCGTTGAGCACACCAATGCCCCCGTCCGCCGCGATCTTATGGACGAGATCGATTGGAGCGACCGCCTGATTGGTATCAAAGGGACACGTGGCGTAGGAAAAACCACTTTCCTTCTCCAATACGCCAAAGAGAAATTCGGGAACGACCGTTCCTGTCTGTTCATCAACATGAACAATTTCTACTTCTCGGGTCACAGCATTGTAGACTTCGCTAACGAATTTCAGAAACGCGGCGGAAAAGTATTGTTGATCGACCAAGTGTTCAAACATCCTGAATGGAGCAAAGAGTTGCGCATGTGTTACGACCGTTTTCCTAATCTGAAAATTGTCTTCACCGGCTCATCCGTGATGCGACTGAAAGAAGAAAATCTTGAATTGCGTGATATTGCAAAGAGCTATAACCTGCGTGGATTCTCTTTCCGTGAATTCCTAAACTTACAAACAGGCATGAAATTCAGGGCATACAGCCTCGAAGAAATTCTTAGCACTCACGAACAGATTGCCAAAGGAGTGCTCTCCAAAGTTCGTCCTCTCGATTATTTTCAGGATTACCTGCACCACGGATTCTATCCGTTCTTCCTCGAAAAACGTAACTTTTCGGAGAATTTGCTGAAAACAATGAACATGATGGTAGAAGTAGATATCCTGCTCATCAAACAAATTGAACTGAAATATCTTTCAAAGATAAAAAAATTACTATATTTGCTCGCTGTCGACGGGCCGAAGGCTCCAAATGTGAGCCAACTGGCAAGCGACATACAGACATCTCGCGCCACGGTGATGAACTATATCAAGTATCTGGCAGATGCGCGACTCATTAATCTGGTTTATCCGAAAGGGGAAGAATTCCCTAAAAAACCGTCGAAGATAATGATGCACAATTCCAACCTGATGTATTCCATCTATCCGGTGAAAGTGGAGGAGCTGGACGTGCTCGACACATTCTTTGCAAATTCTTTATGGAAAGACCATAAAGTACATAAAGGAGATAAAAACGTCTCTTTTATGGTGGACGAAGTAATGCCGTTCAAAATTTGCCAGGAAGGCGCAAAGATCAAGAACAATCCGAATGTAACGTATGCGTTGCATAAGGCTGAAATAGGTCGGGGCAACCAGATACCTCTCTGGATGTTCGGCTTTTTATATTAAAAGATTTATTTACTTAAATATTTAATTTAGTTATGACTAAACAGAAGAAATTCATCACTTGTGATGGTAACCAGGCTGCAGCACATATCTCGTATATGTTCTCTGAAGTAGCAGCTATCTACCCCATCACTCCTTCTTCGACTATGGCTGAGTACGTAGACGAATGGGCTGCCGCAGGACGTAAAAACATCTTTGGCGAAACAGTATTGGTACAGGAAATGCAATCTGAAGGTGGTGCTGCCGGTGCAGTTCACGGTTCTCTTCAGGCTGGTGCGTTGACTACTACTTACACTGCTTCTCAGGGTCTTCTCCTGATGATCCCTAATATGTACAAAATTGCCGGTGAGTTCTTGCCTTGCGTATTCCATGTATCTGCTCGTACATTGGCTTCTCACGCATTGTGTATCTTCGGTGACCACCAAGACGTAATGTCAGCTCGTCAGACTGGCTTTGCAATGTTGGCTGAAGGTTCTGTACAGGAAGTTATGGATTTGGCAGGTGTTGCCCACCTGGCTACAATCAAAGCTCGTGTTCCGTTTATGAACTTCTTCGACGGTTTCCGTACATCTCACGAAATCCAGAAGATCGAAATGTTGGAAAACGATGATCTAGCTCCGCTGATTGATCAGAAAGCTTTGGCTGAATTCCGTGCCCGTGCACTGAATCCGATGAATCCGGTAGCTCGTGGTATGGCTGAAAATCCTGACCACTTCTTCCAACATCGTGAATCATGCAATAACTACTATGAAGCAGTTCCTGCTATCGTAGAAGAATATATGAATGAAATTTCTAAGATCACAGGTCGTAAATACGGTTTGTTCGATTACTATGGTGCAGAAGATGCAGAACGCGTAATTATCGCTATGGGTTCTGTAACAGAAGCTGCCCGCGAAGCTATCGACTACCTGGTAGCAAACGGCGAAAAAGTGGGTATGGTTGCCGTACACCTGTATCGTCCGTTCTCTGCTAAGCACTTCCTGGCTGCTGTACCTAAGACTGCTAAGACTATCGCAGTTCTTGACCGTACTAAAGAACCGGGCGCTAACGGCGAACCTCTTTACCTTGACGTTAAAGACTGCTTCTATGGTGCAGAAAATGCTCCGGTTATCGTTGGCGGTCGCTACGGTTTAGGTTCAAAAGATACTACTCCTGCTCAAATCCTTTCAGTATTCGAAAACTTGGCTATGCCAATGCCGAAGAACCACTTCACTATCGGTATCGTAGACGACGTTACTTTCACTTCTCTTCCTCAAAAAGAAGAAATCGCTTTAGGCGGCGAAGGTATGTTCGAAGCTAAATTCTACGGTTTGGGTGCTGACGGTACAGTAGGCGCTAACAAGAACTCTGTAAAGATTATCGGTGACAACACTGACAAACACTGCCAGGCTTACTTCTCTTATGACTCTAAGAAGTCAGGTGGTTTCACTTGTTCTCACTTGCGTTTCGGTGACAATCCAATCCGTTCTACTTATCTGGTAAATACTCCGAACTTCGTTGCTTGTCACGTTCAGGCTTACCTGCACATGTACGATGTAACTCGTGGTTTGCGTAAAAACGGTTCTTTCTTACTGAACACAATCTGGGAAGGTGAAGAACTGGCTAAGAACCTACCTAACAAGGTTAAGAAGTATTTTGCACAGAACAACATTTCTGTATACTATATCAACGCAACACAGATTGCACTGGAAATTGGTTTGGGTAACCGTACCAATACTATCCTTCAATCTGCATTCTTCCGTATCACAGGCGTTATTCCTGTAGAACAAGCTGTTGAGCAGATGAAGAAATTCATCGTTAAGTCTTACGGTAAGAAGGGTGAAGACGTTGTCAACAAGAACTATGCTGCTGTAGACCGCGGTGGCGAATACAAAACTTTGCCTGTTGATCCTGCTTGGGCTAACCTGCCGGATGACGCAAAAGCTGAAAACAACGATCCTGCATTCATCAACGAAGTAGTTCGTCCGATCAATGCACAAGACGGTGACTTGTTGCCAGTATCTGCATTCAAGGGCATCGAAGACGGTACTTGGTATCAAGGTACTGCGAAATACGAAAAACGTGGTGTAGCTGCATTCGTTCCTGAATGGAATGCTGAAAACTGTATCCAGTGTAACAAGTGTGCGTATGTTTGTCCTCACGCTTCTATCCGTCCGTTCGTACTCGATGCTGAAGAGCAGAAGGGTGCTAAGTTCGAACAACTGAAAGCTGTAGGTAAAGCATTCGACGGTATGACATTCCGTATCCAGGTTGACGTTCTCGACTGTCTGGGTTGCGGTAACTGTGCAGACATCTGTCCGGGTAATCCGAAGAAGGGTGGCAAAGCATTGACAATGAAACACCTCGAAAGCCAATTGGCTCAAGCTGAAAACTGGACTTACTGTGCTGAAAACGTGAAGACTAAACAACATCTTGTTGACATCAAGGCTAACGTGAAGAACTCACAGTTCGCTACTCCGTTGTTTGAGTTCTCCGGCGCTTGCTCAGGTTGTGGTGAAACTCCGTACGTGAAATTGATTTCTCAATTGTTCGGTGACCGTGAAATGGTTGCTAACGCTACCGGATGTTCTTCTATCTACTCTGGTTCTGTTCCTTCTACTCCGTATACTACAAACGAAAACGGACACGGTCCTGCTTGGGCTAACTCACTGTTCGAAGACTTCTGTGAATTCGGTTTGGGTATGGAATTGGCTAACGAAAAGATGCGTGCTCGCCTCGTGAAAGTGATGAACGAAGCTATTGCTGCTGACTGCACTCCTGCCGAAGTAAAAGAACTGTTCACCGAATGGATCAACAATATGCTGGATGCAGATAAGACTAAGGAATTGGCTGCTAAGATCATTCCGGTTGTTGAAGCTAACAAGGATAAATGTAACCACTGCAAACAAATCGCTGAACTGCAACAATATCTTGTAAAACGCAGCCAGTGGATCATTGGTGGTGACGGTGCTTCTTATGATATCGGTTACGGTGGTCTTGACCATGTAATCGCTTCTGGTAAGGACGTTAACATCCTCGTTCTGGATACTGAAGTTTACTCTAACACAGGTGGTCAGTCTTCTAAGGCTACTCCAGTAGGTGCTATCGCTAAGTTCGCTGCTGCCGGTAAGCGCGTACGTAAGAAAGACCTCGGTCTGATGGCTACTACTTACGGTTATGTATATGTTGCACAAATCGCTATGGGTGCTGACCAAGCTCAAACTTTGAAAGCTATCCGTGAAGCTGAAGCATATCCTGGACCATCTTTGATTATCGCTTACGCTCCATGTATCAACCACGGTCTGAAAGCCGGTATGGGTAAGAGCCAGGAAGAAGAAGAAAAGGCTGTTAAGTGCGGTTACTGGCACTTGTGGCGTTACAACCCGGCTTTGGAAGAAGAAGGCAAGAACCCATTCCAATTGGATAGCAAAGAACCGAACTGGGAAGATTTCCAAGGTTTCTTGAAGGGTGAAGTTCGTTACGCTTCTGTAATGAAACAATATCCTGCTGAAGCTGAAGAACTGTTCAAAGCTGCTGAAGAAAACGCTAAATGGCGTTACAACAGCTACAAACGTTTGGCTAAAGAAAACTGGGGTGCTGAATAATAGTAATACCCTATAAATATAAAACGGTAATCTTGTAGAAGATTACCGTTTTTTTATTGTATGAACTCTGTCCAACATTAACAATTCCCTGTTTCTTCTTTCCGAATAAAGAATAACAATGACCCAATCTATTTATTCTCTGATTCCGGAATCCAACTATCCACCAACTGCCGATGTTCATCCCTCCATTTACGGGCTATTTCTTCTTCATCCATCCGGGCATCCTTCATAGCTGTCATAAAAGAGCTAAGTTCTTCTGTCGTTAGTTTGATGTTGCCAAAGAATTCGGCAGCAAACGGATCCTTCTCACTAAAACCTTTCCATGCAATAGCATGTATTTCTTCCAAGTCTCCATATACTTTCTTCGGATCATCCAAGAATTTCAAGTCAAACTGGTCAAACATCCAATGTGGCGCCCAACCTGTGATGACAATCCATTCTCCTTTATCCATCGCTTTTTTCAAAGAGGCCAGCATGGTGGAGCTACTTGAAGTCATAAGGGTATACCCATCAAGTCCATAAGCGGCAATAGCTTTATCGGTCGTCTTCATAATTCCTGCTCCGGCATCAATTCCCACTATTTCGGAAGAAAAACGGTCTTTGTTATCTGCCAGTTCACTAATAGACTGAATCGTAACATATTGAGGAACAACCAGTCCGACGCGAGCTTCTCCATATACCTCCCCCAAGAATTCGATGCTGTCTCCATACTGATCCATATAATCTTTCATCGTTATTGGTAGCCAGGCATCCAGAAACACATCCGATTTCTTTCCTGACATAGATACAAAGATAGGGGCAAGATCAGCATTTTGCAATTCAACCTCATATCCATGTTCTTCCAACACCACCTTGGCCAAATGACTCATGGCAATACCTTCCAACCAATTGGCATAGGCTATTTTTACTTTCTTTTTCTCTAAGTCTGAATTAGTACAGGAAGCTAGCAAAAGCATAGCTGACAATACTATTCCAACTATTTTATATATTCTCATACGTATTTTATCCTTTCCGTTTAGTTCTTATTTTTTCGTCCTGCCATTCCTTGCGTGATACGGTCTAAGATGATAGCTAAAATAACCACTGCTATACCACCTTCAAACCCAAGTCCGATTTTCATTTGGGTAATACCTTTCAACACAATTTCTCCCAGACCACCGGCAGCAATCATGGCAGCAATTACCACCATAGAAAGCGACATCATTATTGTCTGGTTGACACCAGTCAGGATGGTGGGCAACGCCAAAGGAAGCTGCACTTTATACAATAACTGCCAACGGGTAGCCCCGAACGAACGGGAAGCTTCCACTACATTTTTAGGGACCTGCCGTATTCCCAATCCGGTAAGGCGGACTACAGGAGGCATAGCAAAGATAATGGTGGCAAACACTCCCGGCACTGCTCCCAATCCGAAAAACAAAACGGCAGGAATCAGATAAACAAAAGCAGGCATCGTCTGCATCAAATCGAGAATAGGACGGAGTATTTTCTCTGCACGCGGACTGTTTGCCGTCCACACTCCTAAAGGTACACCAACAATCAGGGCCAGGCAGGTAGATGAAAAAACGAGAGCCAGGGTTTGCATAGTAGCCTCCCAAAATCCCATTCCATAGATTAGTAATAATCCCAATGCGGTGAAAATTGCCGTACCACGTCCTGCTTTCATCCATGCGAGTGCAGCAAGTACCAGGATGGTTATATAAAAAGGTATTCCGAAAAGTATGTGTTGGAATCCTATAATAAAACTACCGATGCCCGCATTCACGGCATCAAAGAAAGTGGAAAAATGTACCATCATCCAATTGATGGCCATCTCTATATATTGTCCTATATTTATCATAGATCTATTGCGTTTTGAATTATTTCGTTTATTTCTTCTTTATCTTTCCCGGTCACTTCGATGATTAAGGAGGAAAGCGGAATTGTTCCTAAAAACTCGCGCGTCTCATCAATCACCCATACCGGCGAATTAGTCTTTGTCATTAAAGGAAGTATATCCTCCAACACTGTATCCTCCAACACAGAATGTACTTCTGTACGCACAATCGTTTCAATGGATTTTTCCTGCCTGCTACGTAACTTAAGCAGGTCGTTCAGACGTACTTCTCCGACCAGTTTATCATCGGCGTCTATTACAGGTAATACAGTAATATTCTTCGCACGCATCTTACGAATCAATACTTCGGGACCTTCTTTCTTCAGACGGGCCACCAGCGGTTTGTCAATCATTAAAGAAGAAGCGGTGATAATTTTACTCCTGTCCACGTTTTCAACAAAACGGGCTACATACTCGTTAGCCGGTTCAGTCAGTATTTCTTCTGACGTACCTACCTGCACCACCTCTCCATCTTTCATAATGGCAATACGGTCGCCCAGTTTAATCGCTTCACTCAAGTCATGGGTAATAAAGACAATTGTTTTTTTCATCTTCGACTGCAAAGCCAGCAGTTCATCTTGCATTTGCACACGAATTAGAGGATCGAGAGCAGAAAAGGCCTCATCCATTAGAAGTACTTCGGGATTATTAGCCAAGGCACGGGCCAGTCCGACACGTTGTTGCATCCCACCGGAAAGCTCACCCACCATCTGATTTTCATATCCTTTCAATCCGACAAGCATCATGCTTTCCATAGCTTTCTTCTCACGTTCCTCTTTCTTCACTCCCTGAAGTTCGAGACCGAATGCAATATTGCTCAATACGGAACGGTGAGGCAACAGACCGAAATTCTGGAAAACCATCGCCAGCTCTTTCCGGCGAACCTGCAATAATTCTTTTTCGGATATTTTAGATATATCTACTCCGTTTACAAGCACTTGCCCGGCAGTAGGACGTATCAGACGATTGATACAACGCAGCAATGTTGATTTTCCACTTCCCGAGAGTCCCATTATCACAAAAAACTCTCCTTCATTAATTGAAAGATTGGCATCTTTCACTCCTACCGTACAACCGGTATCTTTCAGAATTTCCTCTTTACTCTTATCTTTTTTCAACATCTTGAGGGCTTTCTGCTTCTCGTTTCCAAAGATAAGGTACAAATCCTTTATTTCTATTTTACTCATATAATATATTGGTTTAGATTATAATAGTTGTTTTGTTTTCAACTGCCGCGTTCCTCATTCTCACTTACGATAAACAAGTTGAATGTTCGCATGGTTCAGTCATGTCACATGACAACATGACGATCCGACGTTTTTTAAATGGTTAAAAAAAACAGACTGAGTAGTTTAAAAGGAAGAGAATTTGATAAGATTATCCTCTCAATGAACAGTAGAAAACAGTATTTTCATAAATAAATAACAGTCTGTTCTTGCATATTGTTGGTACAAAGGTAAGGAAAACAGATTAAATATACAAATTTTATTCAGATACAGAGTAATTCCAAAGATGCTTTTTCAGGTCTACACACCCATTTTGCTTAAAAGAGATCCCTTCTTCCAACAAGAGTTGCTTTTGCTCTGTCCAACCGGGAACAAGACGTCCCGACGCATTGACAACCCGGTGACAAGGCGCAGATAAATCATCCGGAACCTGTTTCAAAGCACGCCCCACCATACGGGAACATTGAGGCATTCCCAACAATGCGGCAATTCCCCCATAGGTAGAAACTTTACCTACCGGAATTTCCCGAACAACCTGATATACCTCTTGACAAAAGGATGCGGAGAGACTCGCCTTATCTACTTTATAATCTTTCATTGCCTGGACTTCACTTATTTCACTCCCAAAGCTAGATAAAAAGAAGAGAATTTGCAAATAATAAGATCACCACAAACAAAATATGCAACTTTACTTGCTTTTTATACAAATAATATCGACCTTTGCAGTCATATAAGCAACCTATTATTAACAAAACAAGCACTGCTGTTATGAAAAAGGAAACAATTCTATTCACTTCTTGTTTGTTTGGAGCCTTCGCTTTCAGCTCCTGTGAGAAGAACCTTTATGATGAAAACAAACAACCTGAAAAAGAAATTCAAGTAAAAGACCTGGATATACCCGCAGGTTTTCAGTGGAAATTAACTCAAGTAGCCGCAGGAACAGTAGCTGCTACTACCCCCACTATGGTTTCCTTCTTTTTGGATGAAGCATGTAGTAAAGAAGAGAAAATAGCCGACATTCCTGTAGATACAGAAATTTCAAGTCTCCCTTTGAGCATCCCAACCTACGTAAATACATTGTATGCCCAGTACAAAACCGGCACCAATGAAACAAAAAAAGTGGCCATACCTGTAAATGCAGATAGAAGTTTCTCACTGAACATTGCTAATGATGCCAAATCCAAATCTAACACCACCCGGTCAATCACTCGTGGGCATGATATAGAAGATGACATCCAATTGGCAAAAGGAGTCATTTTTCATCCCAAAGATGGTTGGGGAACAATCATGTTTGAAGACCAATTCCCATCATTAGGAGATTATGACTTTAATGATTTTGTAGTCAATTATAAGGTGCAGTTCCAAGGTATTAAAAAGGTTGACAAAAAATACACTGCGCAGTATATACAAATAGGATTACGTCTAAAAGCTATTGGAGGAATATTCCCTTATTCTCCATATTTAAGACTGAAAGAAATAGACTCCGACGAAGTGGAAAATATTGAGGTTTATGAAACTAAAAATATGAATCCTGCGGTTGACGGAGTAGAACTTGTCCCCAACAAGCATCTTATCATTGATTACAGCCCTTTAATTAAGAATCTGGCTAAACCTGCAGGCAGCCAATATTATAATACAGAAAAGAGTGCTTTGGTAACAACAAGTGATTTACCGGAGATCAATATTCTGATCACCCTAAAGAAGAGAAAAGAAGTAAAGGAAATATTAGAAGGCGATGAATTCGACTTATATTTAAAACGTAATGATAGCGGAACAGAGATCCATATGAATGGTATTGAACCGATAACTTACCAATATCCATTCAATGATAAAAACCTGCTACCGGTATATACAAACGGGGACGAAGAAGATGATAACTACTATTTTAGTGCAGGACGCCTGATTTGGGGATTAAGAGTACCGGGCAACGCAGCGCATGCTATTGAAAAAGCTAATTTCTTGGAAGCCTATAAAGGATTCGCGAAATGGGCGCAAAGTAATGGCAAAAACGAACAGAACTGGTATAATCAAGGAAACGCAGATAAAAGTTTGTTGATTCAGAACTAACACATATAAATAAATCCCGGTAAACATTGAAAATTCAAGTTACCGGGATTTATTGTATTCTGACGTGAATAGTTTTGATTCTATCCTTTCCTCTTCAACAAATCTGTCGGACTCTCGCCAAACTGTTCTTTATAGCATTTGGTAAAATAAGAAGGAGAGCTGAAACCGACTTCATAACCAACCTCTGCCACTGTCATATCCGACGAAGCAAGCAGGGAAGCCGCTTTCTTCAAGCGGGCGATGCGAAGCAATTCATTCGGAGAATAATTAGTCAGGGATTTTATTTTGCGATAGAGCTGCACACGACTTAATCCCATATCCTTACCCAAATCTTCTACATTCAAATTTGAATCTCCCATCTTTGCTTCAATCAAAGCCTTGAATTTTTCCACAAAGTCTTTATCCATATCACAGACATCCTCTTTCGCCAATGTTTGTCCGTCGCCAAAAAACTGTTTCAGGCGGCGATGTGAATCTATCAGATTACGAACGCGTGCCAACAGCAATTGCGAACTGAAGGGCTTGGAGATATAAGAATCCGCACCTCCGTCATATCCCTGAATCCGTTGTTCATCCAAAGAACAAGCTGTCAATAGGATGACAGGGATATGGCAGGTTTGCAGTTCGCTTTTCAGACGACGGCAACACTCTATTCCATCAATACCGGGCATCATCACATCAGAGATTATCAAGTCCGGGACATATTTCATTGCTTTGCGGATGCCCTCCGAACCGTCTGCAGCTTCAATAACAGTATAATCGGTATGGAGTAATCCGCGTACATACAAGCGAATATCCGCATTATCATCAATTACCAAAACGGAAGGCTTGGAAGAATCATAGCCTTTTTCCAGTTCCTCTTCTTCGACAGCTAAAGTTTCATTCAGGTTGGAAGAGCCGGGAGAAGCAGGACTTAAAGGAACTGCAGAGACTGATGATATCAGAGAATCTTCAGCCAGAATAGTCTCACAAGTATGTACCGGTAAATCAACAGTAAAGACAGTGCCCTGCTTTTCGTCACTTTCCACAGAAATTGTACCTTTATGCAATTCAACGAAAGCTTTGACCAATGCAAGCCCGATTCCCGAACCGGCATGGTGCATGTCTATTTTATAAAAACGATCGAAAATGCTCCGGATATGTTCGGCGGAAATCATTGAACCGGTATTGGCTACAGTAAAACGAATCCAGCGAGTTTCCTCTTTCGTCAAGGAAGACAAACGAACCGTTATCTTTCCATTTTCCGGAGTGAACTTGAACGCGTTGGAAAGAAGATTAAAATAGATACGTTCCAACTTTTCCATATCTGCCAATGTATGGTAATCCGTATCCGGCATATTATCAAAAGAGAAATGAATATGTTTCTTCCGGGCGGCTGCAAGGAATGATTCGTTCCAACCCTCAAAAGAAGAAAGAACATCTACCTGAACAGGTGTATATTCCATCTTACCGTTCTCGTATTTACGGAAATCCAGAATCTGATTGACAAGACGCAAAAGGATATTCACGTTTCGTTGAATCAGCATCAACATTCGATGCTGATCTCCACTTAGTGTATGATCGGCCAATAAATGTTCTACCGGATCGGCAACCAATGTCAGCGGAGTACGGAAATCGTGAGATATATTTGTGAAGAAAACCAGTTTGGCATGCGTTGCCTCTTCCAGTTGATGAGAAAGCTGGATGAGCTGATCCCGCTGTTCTTCCAGTTTATCCCGCTGTTCTTCTAATTGGTCACGTTGTTCCTCTAACTTGTCCCGTTGCTCTTCCAGCTGTTTCTTCTGCCCGGAAAGTTCCTTATTCAAACGATTTTTAGCACGGAGAGATTTATAGACTACCAATAATAAGCCTGCCACCAATAGAAGAATGGCCAAACCTCCATACATCACCACCTGCTGTGTAGCAACGCGAGACAAATATCCGCTGATACGTCCGTTCAATGTTTCAATCTTCTGATCCAGTTCCGAGATATGAGTCGTCTGCAGTTGCATGACATGCGCATTCGTACGGTCAACCACCGCAGTGTTCATGACCGTTTCCCGGGGATAAGGCTTTTTCTCAAGGATATTCATTGCCAGTTGCATCACTTTGTCGCCATTGGTAGGATAAATAAAAGTAGCATTCAACACACTGTCAAGCACCATTTCCAATCCGTTGCCTTTGCCGGGAAGAGCATCAATACCGACAAAAATCATTTCCTTCTCCCGTCCCACTTTCTTTGCAGCCTGATAAGCTCCCGGAGCGATACGGTCATTATGCGCATACACGGCATCTATCTTCGGATGCCGACGGAGCATACTATCCATTTCCACTTCCGCCGGTTCACGCTCCCACGCAGCATCCGCTTTATCAATCAGTTTGATATCCGGAAAGTTACTGATAGCAGCCATAAATCCCTGATGGCGTTCCATGGCTGGAGTTGAGCCACCCAGTCCGGTAAGTTCCACCACATTCCCTTTTCCTTTCAGGCTTGACGCAATATAATTACCTACCGCACGTCCTATTTCATAATTGTCGGCACCGATATAGGCAGTATATTTATCAGAAAGAATCTTCCGGTCTACCAAGATGACAGGTATTCCCTTTTGATAGGCTTCCTCTACAATCGGAGTCATGGGGGCCGCTTCGTTGGCAGAGATAATCAATAAGTCAACCCCTTCATCTATAAAATAATGAACGTCTTCCGCCTGTTTGCGATTATCATCCGCAGCCGACCGGATTTCAACCGATACTCCATCGTAAAACATTGCTTCACGAAGAATCTCATCATTCATCTTATGCCGCCAGGAGTCATCACTACATTGCGCCACCCCGATACGGAAACGCGGTGCATCCTGCCGACAAGCCGTCATGCCAAGAAAACAAAGCAAGACCGCTATCCACTTTGTATACCTCATCGCTCTAATCATTCTCATTCTTTCGTATTTCTTTCTGTAATCCAAATTTTTCTCCCTTCATTATTAGCATTCACTACCGGGAAATACATCAGCTCCACTTTCACAGGATTCAGCGTGTATTTTCCTGTAAAGCGTGGAAGCAAAGGGATAGTAAACTGATAAGTACCTACCGGTAATTTTTCGCTAAAGATAACAGTTTTCTCCTTAAAATATTCACGATATACTTCAGAACAGGAGAAATTAACAGGTTTTGAGGCATAACTGCAACCAGCCGGAACAGGAACTTCGAGCATCACATATTGCGCACCTTCCTGTTTCACCTGCAAGGTGACCGACAGTGTAACAGGCATACCCGCTACCAGAGAATCTTTCTCCAAGGCCGCCTCTACCTTGAAAGCATCACTTTCGCGAGCATCCATCACTCGCTTCGTTGAATAAACACTGTACAATAAAGGCTCCTTACCTGTTTTTGAGATAAACAGACTATCTCCTGCCGTCAATCGGGCATGATAAGGAAATTCCATAATCCGCTTATTCTCCTTTCCGCTGACGGATACTGACGTCCCTACCCCGTTGCGATCCGCTCCTGTCAGCAAATCAGTCAAAACAGTTGCTACCGCAGCAGAAGCCTGATAGGTATTCCAACCACGCTCTTTAGTCCGCAGAATATACAGTTGCATATTCTCTTTCAACTTGCACAAAGAAGAATCATTCTTAATCACCCGGTAAGCAATCAACGTATTAATCATATGATTTCCTTCCCAATAATGAGTGCGACGACCATCGTCACAATAAACGCCTCCCAACATATCCTTTTTCAGATAATGCCGCACGCTATCACCGACATTGACAGAATCTACCTGTTGTTTGATTTCCCAAAGAAGCAACTTTTCCTTCAAATAAGAAAGAGGACGATAATGCTTGTTCCTGCTTGCCAACGAATCTTCCTTCTGTTCCAACTGCCGGACAAATGGTTCCAATAATCTGACAGCTGCAGAATAATCAGCTTCCACCTTCCAGTCATGCAAGGCATGAAGTATTTCTATATCCTCCAGTTTCATTCCCCGGTAAGGATGTACATGGGCATACTCCACTTTCAATCCATTCAGATTCAAATGGACAGGATAACCTGCGTCTTTTGCCATCTTCAAAGCCCGTAAGATATGTGCCGACATCCAGAAAGAAGTATTTTCAGAGTTACCCCACCATGACCATAACTGATGCTTATTCTGATGATTCGTCAGCCGGCGAATGATAGTCCGGATCGCTTTATCCCCCTTCACCTTCTCGCCTATCCCCTGCATATACTGTTGATAGGCCAGTAGACCGATCAGCTTGGAAGCTAATTGCTCGTTACACAAATATCGATATCCGGTCAGGAAATTCACAGATTCCTTATAAATATCCAACTGATTGTCCGTGATGCTGACCATCACTTCTTCATCCTCACCGGATTGTATGCTGACTGTCTCCGCATCAGACAAGATACCTAATGTGCCCTGTGCCAATTCTGTCCCCCGCGGCAATACCGGAATTGTATATTCCTCCCCATCCTTATACCCGTCCTCCCGGGTAAAAAGATAACTGATGGCCACACTGTCAGTATTTGCAGCCTGCATAGGCAATGTTTCATGAAATCCTTCCGTCAGATTGACTTCCCGCTGTTTCAACGTATCCGTTCCGACACAAAACTGTGTGGTTCCTTCTATACGCCGTCCATCCAGATAATTACGGATAGTCCCGACCAATGTACTCTGATCTCCTTCCACCAAGAAACGGGGAGTTTTCAGTTCCGCCATCAATGGCTTGTAAGAGCGAATGGAACGACGGAAAGTTCCTGTCTGCAAACGTCGGTTCATGGCATAAACCACCGTCTCCCATTTCGTCACGTTGTCGGGGAAAGTAGTCTCAAACCGGACAGTCCCGGTTTTATCCGTAAACAAACGAGGTTGCCAGAAAGCTACATCGGAGAAATTCCGGCGTAACCCGTTCAGTTGCAGCAGTTCAGTATACAACCGATTAGCATCTACTTCCTCCTTCGCTTTCTCTTCCTTATCCTGTCCGTCCAATTCCTCCAAAGGAGTTGTAGCAGAGGAAGACTGATCCACCCTCACTCCAGCAATAGACCCCGTCAACGAATGTCTTCTACTCATCCCGTATCCAACCACTACCACTTCATCTAATGCCCGGCTATCTTCCTCCAGCGTAACCAACAGGTTCGAACCGGGCATTGCTCTCACCTCTTGCTGCTTAAAGCCGACATAGCTAAACAGCAGTTGTTCCCCTCTCCTGTCACAATCCATTTCGAAATATCCATCCCAATTAGTTATTGTTCCTTCTGTTGTTCCTTTGATCAACACGCTGCATCCTATCAACGCCTCTCCGGTAGCATCTGTCACATAGCCACAGACTTTGCCACCATAACTGCGCACGTACTGCGTGATTCTCATCTCCTTATAACTGGGCTGATTCGTACCGATCGTCCCTCTTCCTCCCAACAAAAGCCACCCAGCAGATAGCGAATCAGCTTCGTGCAAGGGCAGAGACTCCATATTTACGTCCAGATAGCTATATGACTTTACAGGCAAAGCCTCCTGTTTCAGGTATTTCCCGTTATTATAAAGTAAAATCGCATCATACGTACCGGCAGGAAGTCTGGAATAAATCCGGTTCATGCGCACCAATGTATCCGGATAAATCAATTCACCGGTCGTACAATCTTTAAAGAACAGGTTTGCCACTCCGGTAGAATCTTTTTCTTCGGGGAGCCGGAAATTCAACTTCTTATCCGGCAAAGAAAAATAAATCCGGGTAGGATGCCAACTCTTTCCCTTCCGGAGTTCAGACACCAGGTTACGGAATCTTTCCGGTGATAAATAATAATCATTCAAAGTAGTAATCTTCGCCACAGACGAAAAATGCAAATACCGCGGACATAGTTCATTGTCCTTATATTTATAGACAACATTTCCATCAAATTCATAAGAGAAACCTCCCTCATGCCGATATAATACGCCATTCATATACTTCCAAAGCCCCGGCTCTACGGGACCTGCCAATATATTCTTTTTATAACGGGACAACTCCGAAAGCGAAACCGGAAACAATTTTCCATTATGTTCCAAAGAAGTACATATCGCCCCGTCCACCACAGGAAGGCGGCAAAGATACTGTTCGTATCGCTTCTTTTCTTCCTTAGTAAATTGGTATTCGTAGTATTTTCCTTTCTTTTGGCGCAGCCAGACCATTTCCACTCCTTGCGGCAACTGATTCATATCAAAGCTTAAAATCGTTTTCTTGCCACGTTCGAAGGCCAGAGAGTCGATGATAAAAGCCCTGTCATGCATTCGCAATGTTATTTTCTGCTTCCCTGCCGGACGAAGTACAGGAAAAGAGTACTCTTGAGGCTGTTCCGTCCACGAAAAATAACAGGGGATATCATTCTGTTCAATCACATAGATATTTACCGCTTTCCCGTCCAACATCACATAAGGGGCAAATTGAGTGGTTCCATCCGGTGTATCCACCGTCTGACGATACAGGTTTCCCGAAGGATAAGCAAACCGATAATAAGGTAATTCTTCTAAATGAAGCAGTTCATTCCAACGTTTATAATCTAACGTAGCCGTATGCAGGTATTCTTTTTGCTTCATCGAATAGGAAGCACGCTGTTCACGGGGACGGGGCGCACTCCCGTAATAAGGCAAGTCCGGAATCTGATAATTCAGTTGGCTGTTGACTGCGAAAGCCGTGAGATCGACGTTAGATACCGGACGTCCCTGAATATTCGTCACATTCAGTTTTGTGGTCACAGTCTGCCCGGGATATATCCGTTCCGGCAGATCAGATTCAATCACCAATCGTTCGGAAGGCGAAGTGTATGAGCGTTTCATCATACATTCCTTATTTCCCATGACATAGAATACCTCCACGTAATAGACCGAAGAAGGGTCAATCTCTCCGGATTTATGTTCCATCTCCTTTCCCGAACCTTTCTGCAATAATCGGTTGCCCTGATATACATACCATGAAAGCTCCAGTTGCAAAGGATTGGAGAGGGAGACACAGAATGAGTCTTTCTCTATTCCGCCATTCAGTTCCAGTTTGGGATCCAGTCCGGCGGGAGTAATGATTGTTTCATATCCTATTTCCGGTATTTTGAATCGATAATCCGAAATGGTCTGATTGAAAGGTTCCCGATAAGGTAAACGGATTTTTTTCACTTCTTTCTTATCCCCATAAGTCAGTTCCGCTTCTAAGGGACGCTCCACACCTAAGTCGAAGAATGAAAAACAGACTGTATCAGCTTGCGTGGTACACTGCACATTGTAACAAGAATAGTAAAAAGTCGCCTTGTCCTGTTGTTCCAAGCGGTTGTTATCCGCTGTTAGTAAGACAACACTCACACGATAGAAACAATCGGAAGCACCGAATATTTGAGAAGGAATATCTACCGAAGCTTTTCCGGAGACATCCAGTTCCGCCTGCACAGACATCAGCGTATCGGGCAAAGAAAGTATTTCGGTATACGATTTAAACACTTGTTCTCTGCCAATAGTCACTTCTACATTTACTTCCCGCAAAGGAAGACCGTTGGCATCCGTTGCACTGATATCGACACGGTTGCTCTGCGGTGCATATTGCACATTCGAAGCCAACGTTGCAAGCAACTTATTGCCATTCAGTTCATAGTCCTCATAGTTGAAATGGGTGGAAGCAACGATGCGTCCCCGCTTGTCACGAAGTTGAATGGAATATCTTTGGTCTAACTTCAAATTCAACGAATCATTCAATTCAAATTCTCCGGCAAAGCCTCCCGGATGGTAAGGGACAACCGGCATTATCTTCTTATAGTCACGCCAGGAAGAGCCGACACGCATCCATAATGAAAGTTCCTGTTTCAGAGGGCGTTTATGCTCGGAGAGAGCATACGATTTGAAACGAACCGTCTCACCCGGTTTATATTTGTTCTTGTCAGTAATCAGATAACTATAAAACTCCGGTCCATCTTGTCTCCCATAGTCATTCTGATACCAGGGCGACACCAGATGTTTTGTCAAATCAAATACGGCACGAAACTTATCCAATTCAACAGTCAGGATATGTTGCTCCTTCTGCGACCAGTTGTCATCCGTATACGTTTGACTGTCCTCATCGTAATATACAGCCTTACTGCCCACACGTACTTTAGCATCTTTCCTGATTGCTCCTTCGGCATCAACCACTTGCAAAGTCAATACACCATACTCTTTGAAAAGAAAAACATGAAAAGGAATCACCGGAGCATACCGGTAATGGACTTCATTCCGTTCTACATCAGCCAGCAGAAAATGTCCCTTTACAGGAGGGTTAGTCCATGTATCTGTGAAGCGGGCAAAGGGAGCCTGTTGTATCTTATCCCACTGTTTCTGCCGAAGTTTACCTTTTAGAAGTTTCAAAGCCTCTTTATTGGTCAATTCGAAAACAAGAGTCTCGGGAGAAGCATCGTTTCCGATCATCGGTTGTCCGAATACCTCACTAGAAAGAAATAACAGTCCCAGTAACAGCAAGCTTTTCATCCGAAATAGTATCGTGTCCATAGTTTTCAATAGATTGATTGAGAACAAAAATAAGAAATAAAACTGTGAGTATGCTATTTATCACCGGATTATTCTCATCATTATCCTCCAAAGAAATGCAAAAATGGTTCCCCAATATTCAACCGGAAACTATTAACAAAAGTATAAAGCGTAACACAAACGCTTAATCAATGTTATAAAACATCTCTTTTTATTTGGATTATTTGCAGATTTAGCAGAAGTCCGTATCTTTGCAATGTGTTTTTCATAGTATTAGATTTAAGGTTAACAAAGGTTGGAGCAAGGCGTTGCTCCTTTTTTTATGCCCGTACCTCTTATATCATGCGAATCATGCAAAAAGAAAAAAGAGGTATATTCCCACAGAATGAGATATACCTCTATACTTACTTTCCATCAAACAATTACATCAATCTGTCTTTTAATACCTGCGGAAGTTCAGGCATTGCACCGCTTTGCGTGCAGACATAAGCAGAAACTTCAACGGCAAGTTTGTGAGCTTCGGGAACCGGCTTTCCATTAAGAATGGAAGCACAGAAAGCAGCGGTAAAGGAATCACCTGCTCCCACCGTATCGGCAACCGGCACTTTGGGCGTTTCCTGGAAAGAGACAACACCCGGAGTAAACACATAACTGCCATTAATTCCGCAAGTCAGAATCAACATCTTCAGGTTGTATTTCGCCAACAGAATCCAGCATTTATCCTGCAAGTCGATGCCGGGATAGCCAAACAGACGGCTGATGGTCACCAGTTCTTCGTCGTTTATCTTCAGAATGTTGCAACGGCGGAAAGATTCGCGCAACACCTCTTTGGTGTAGAAGTCCTGACGGAGATTAATATCAAAGATTTTCAGTTGTCCGTCTATGTCGGGCATCGTATCCAGAAAACGGTTGATAGTGGCACGGCTCACTTCATTACGTTGAGCCAGGGAACCGAAGCAAACGGCACGCGTACTCAATGCCAAACGTTTCAGCTCATCCGTGAAAGGTATGTTATCCCATGCCACGCCTTCTTTGATTTCGTAACAAGGCACACCTTCGTCATCCAATGTCACCTGTACCGTACCGGTAGGATAATCCACTTGTTCAATCTGCGTTTTCAGTTTCTTCTCGTTGAATACGTTCAGAATCTCGTCTCCCAACTCATCTTTGCCCACGGCACTCACCACGCGACTGTCAAAACCAAACTGTGATACATGATAGGCAAAGTTTGCCGGAGCACCACCTATTTTCTTTCCTTCGGGCAACACATCCCAAAGTGCCTCGCCCATTCCTACGATTATATTATTCATGATCTACGGATTTTATTGTTTCCAAAGTTATAAAATTATTTTTTAATACGGAACGTATAGAACAAGAGATAAAGCACGCCCACCGTCATTACGGCTACTGCCCCACTCTGTCCCATCGCATCGGATGCTACTCCCATAGCCAACGGAAATACCGTACCGCCGAACAGTCCCATAATCATCAGACCGGAAACTTCATTCTTCTTACCCGGCAGGTAAAGCAATGCCTGCGAGAAGACTACGGAGAACACATTGGAGTTGCCGAAACCGATCAGGCCGATACATACATAAATCATTGTCTTGTCATGGAATATAAACAAACCTGCCATCGCTATCAGCATCATCACAACGCTAATGCCGAAGAACGATTTCGCCGACATCTTACGCAAAATGAAAGAACCCAGAAAGCAGCCTGCCGTACGGAAGATAAAATAAAGGCTTGTCGCAAAAGCTGCATCATCAAGACCCATGCCAAGACGTTCCATCAAAATCTTGGGGGCGGTAGTGTTTGTACCCACATCAATTCCGACATGACACATGATACCAATGAAAGAAAGCAAGATAAACGGTTTGCCAAGCAAGGCGAGACATTGTCCTAACGTAGACGGTTTGCCTTCTTCTTTTTCCTCTTTAATCTGCGTGACATTAAGCAACAGGATAGCAATGACGGCTACAATCATATAAATCGGGAACAAGATGCGCCAGCCTAAATCGAAAGTCGGGATGGCCTGTGTCGCTCCCCACATGGCAATGTAAGGTGCAAGAAAAGAGGCAATGGCTTTCACAAACTGGCCGAAAGTCAGGCTACTTGCCAGACGGTCGCCACGTACGATGTTAGAAAGCAACGGATTCAGGGAGGTCTGCATCAACGCATTTCCGATACCCAAAAGGGAGAAAGAAATCAGCATCAGCATATAGCTGTCTCCGAAAACCGGCAATAACAAAGAAGCAAAAGTCACAAGCAAACTAAGCAACACGGTTTTCTTCTGACCGATACGGCTCATTAACATGCCTGTGGGTACGGAGAAAATCAGAAACCAGAAGAATACCAGTGAAGGGAAGATATTCGCCTGTGAGTCCGACAGACCGAGGTCTGCCTTTACATAATTGGAGGCAATGCCTACCAGGTCAACAAATCCCATGGCAAAGAAGCAAAGCATCACCGGGATCAGTTTGGAAAGAGAAGAGTTTTTACTATTTTCCATTGTTTTATCTTTTATATGATGAATTCTGTTTCCATAGGGCGGGAAGCACACAACCTTACGGCAATGTACACGTCAGCCCTTTATGTAGTTGGTGTATCTCCCGTTCCTTGTTGTGCTAAAGCTACGGTATTGTTACCTTCCCACGGCCGTGGTGACTTCTCTTCATGGCTGTGGGAAGAAGCTACCACGGCCGTGGTAGGATCTCGTCACGGCCGTGAAGAACTACCAATAACGTAAGTTTAGAGCAACTATATCCCCACTTTATGGATACTCTCTCACCGGGAAAGAGGAACTCTGTCATAAGGAAACAGGGAAAGAACGTATGGAGCGGAATAGAGCAGCTTACGGTTTCAACTTATAAACTACAAATGAGTCTACCTTATAAGCTCCTCCTTTGCTGTAAAAGTCGATATGGTTGTAAGGTTCCGAAGGGAATACCTGATTAGTCATCGCAAAGCGTCCACCGTCTCCAAAGGCCTCAACGCTGGATTTATCAACAAACAGGCGAAGTTTTAATGCATCTTTTCCGCTTTCAATAGCTGTCCAGGTCAACATCGGGAAGTTCTCATTGAAGCTGACCTCTCCGCTCTTGCGGCGATCCATCGAGAATTTCTTTTCTTTCATGTCATACTGCATATCCACTTCTTCGCCTTTATCATTGTAGAGACGGAAGCCGATTACGTCTGCATGTTGATTTTCAATCGTCAGTTCTATTTCGTATGCACCGTCATTGCCGGAAATCATTTCTTTGATTGTGCGTGTTCCGTTTACCCTGAACGAACGCTTCTTTGAAGCATCACGCAAAGCCAGCAGCTCGGGAGAGGGAGCTGATTGGAGGTAAGTCTCACCATCTACGGTAAACAGGCTCAAGTCGCGGGGAACGGAGTTCGGGCTACGGTATTGGGAAGTAGGAACGTCGTTTGCATATTGCCAGTTGCTCATCCAAGCGATAGCAATACGACGGTTGTCGGGAGCATCACTCCAAGTCACGGTGGCATAATGGTCTTTTCCCCAGTCCATCCATTTGGTTTTGGAGGGTGATTCATTTACAAACTCTTTTCCGTTGAAGGAGCCTATAAAATATTGAGTAGCCGAGTCACCGAAAGGACCGTCGCCGAGGCTGCAAAGCAGTACCCACTTCTTTTCATTCGTTCCTTCTACCGGGAGTTCGAATAAGTCGGGACATTCCCAAACGTTTCCGTGTGCACCGTGTCCTTTGCCGAAGCTGCTTTCAAATGTCCAGTCTTTCAGGTTGGGGGAAGAGAAGAATTGCATTTCCTGCCCTACCGCCAATACCATGATCCAACGTTTGGTACCTTCGTACCAGAATACTTTCGGGTCGCGGAAATCACGCGCTTCAGATACTAATACGGGATTGTTTTCGTATTTGGTGAAAGTACGTCCGTTGTCGGTGCTATAAGCAATGCTTTGCACCTGACGGTCACTATTCTGTGTATAGATGGCGATGATAGCACCTGCACCGAAGCCGGCAGTATTGTGATGATCTATCACGGCGGATCCACTGAAGATAGTGCCGAATGCATCCGGGGCGATTGCTACGGGGCGATGTTCCCAGTTTACGAGGTCTTTGCTGATGGCATGTCCCCAGTTCATATTTCCCCATTTGGAGCCGTAAGGATTGTATTGGTAGAAAAGGTGGTATTCACCGTCTTTGTAGACCATTCCGTTCGGGTCGTTCATCCATCCGTAAAGGGGAGAGAAATGATAAATGGGACGGAACTTTTCACGGTTGCTTGTATCGAACGTATCGGACAATTTCATTTCCTTGCAGCAAGCAGTGTTGTCCGGTGAAAGGTTGACACGCACCGGGTCGTTGGAGTTCATTTTAAATTTGAAAGAGATTAGTTTGCCGGAATAATCGGAAAGGTCTACCGGGACAAAGTAATCGACTTTATGGATGGCCAGACGGACATCGAAGCTCTTTACCTCTTTATTATTGACAATCATGCTGATACGCACATCGGGCGACGCATCTTCTACGGGCAACAACAGATACTTCTGGTTAGTGTTGACGCGTACGAGGCAATGTCCTTCTCCTAAATCTTTAATTAATAGAGGAGAGTTGTCCGCACGGGCGGATAGAGAGATATTCATCACAATCATACAAAATAAAACCGCGAAGGTTCGAATTTGTTTGGAAGAGAGTCTTAAATTCATGCTTTATGGTATTAAGGTTGTTACAGTGCAAAGATAGGCGCTCCGGGATGAAACGCCTATCACTTTTGTTTCAAACACTGTAAAAGATGTTACTTTTCTATTAATATGTGCTCACTTGAATATCTGATACAGTGATTTCACCTTTATAACAGCAGAGTGACCACGGGTTCTTCTGCATTTGATAAATGCGGTTCGTGAAAGATAACTGGTCATTGATGTAGGTCACACAAACCGACTGGTCACTGTAAATCGTCACATGGTATTCATTATCCGTCGGGATGTTGAATTTGTTATCAAACAAGTATTTGGCATTGTCACCGTCTTTCTCGAAATTGGCTTTACCTTCGTCAGCGTTGACATGGATGCTATACCATGATTTGGAGTCCGTTCCACGAACGAAAGAGATCCCAAAACGATCTGTATTCGAGGATGCTTTTACGGTAAAGGAAATCTTGTTGTGCACTTTCAACCGGTTGAAGATGACGGAAGCTCCTTCGGCCAATGTATAGGTTTTACCGCTTTCTGTTACGTTTCCATCTTTAGCCATTACTTTTACTTCTTGTGCAGAAGTGTATTTACGGTCGATTGCCTCCGGAACTCCAAGAGTCAACGTACCGTCTTCGTGCTGAATGAGGCGTTGCGCTACCAGGTTTCCAGCCCATTCAGGTTCTACATCTCCTACGTTTCCATTATCATTGCCGGCGCGGGTAGGACACCAACCCCAGATGTAACGGTTGGTTCCATCGGAAGCGGTCTTTCCTGCATAGAATGCGCGGCTGTCCAGCATACCTTCCCGATTGTCCGGCCATATTCCGGCATCATTGGCGGTAGTCGCTTTCAGTTCTTCAAGTGTTCTGCCTTTGAAGTATTGTACCTTGCGCATGAAGGAAGCTTGTTCCGAATAGACCAGATACCACCATTCTCCCATCTTGAATACGTCCGGACATTCATAGAAACGATCCCACATCATGGTCATAAATGTTCCGGCAGACTCCCACTCTTTCAGGTCAGTAGAAGTAAATTCGGCAATGTGTCCTTTTCCATTTTTACGGGTGGCAATCAGCATGTGATAGACACCGTCTTCGGTCTGGAACAGGAACGGATCGCGGAAGTCATTCTTGTCATAGCCATACGTATCTCCTTTCAGATAGAAAGTGCGGTTCTTGGTCCATGTTTTAAAGTCAGGAGAGGTAGCTACCATGACTACTTGCGCATTCTGGTCGGAAGAAGGTTTGAATTTATTGCCGGTGTAGAAAGTGTAGTAGAGTTTATCAACCGGATTATAGATGGTACCTCCTGTACCGATGGCGGCATCCTGTTCGTCACGACCTCCGCAGGGAATCAGTTCGCCGAGAGATTCATAAGTAGCACCGTCTTTGGTGGCCACCCCGAAAATGGGGTGGTAAGTAGCTTCGGGGTTCGGACGGTAGTCTTGTAGGTACATCACTTTAAAGTCTTTGGCAACCGGATCATAGAATGGCATCGGGTCACCGACAAAGCCTACCTGCGGTTTATAGTACATCGAAAAGCCATGCTCGTCGGTCGATTGGAAGTAAGTGGCTGTACCGTCCCAGTCTCTTTGAGTCAATACGGGATCAATCTCATCACTGCAAGCGGTCATTGAGGCCAACAGTGTGGTTAATGCTATATGTAAGATCATATTTTTCATAATTATCGCTTATTCTTTTATTTACATAAGTAGTTGATTGCATTCAGAGTCATTTGCTCTACGTTGTAGTGGTAGTAATCGGCAGAAGCGTCTACTCCTTTACCGTACCAATCGTAACCACCGTAGCCGATACAGATCGTACGTCCGCTATTGGAGCGCGGCTCGAATTCGGCTATGATTACTGCACCGTCGTCTCCGCATGCCACATCGATTCCTCCTGTCAAGTTACGCCATGCGTTCAGGTCCTCATAACCTCCCCAGTTTGTTCCGATGTGCCATTGGGCTGTGCTATTGGTTACTGCGTAACCAGCATCAAAGGTATAGACTCTTGTTTTGTCACCATCTTTCCATTTTAAATCCTGAAATAACGGATGCGACTCGTTGCCAGTAATCGGAAAGCTCCACGGTCCATCAACAATTTCAGGTGAATCCTCACTTCTTCCCCAACTGTTGTTTGGTACACGCTCGTCTTTTGCAATGCTAAGATCCTTAATATAGAAAGTTGCGTAGCGGGTCAGCAACAGGTTACCACCGTTTTGATAGTAGACTTTAAATTTCTCTACGGCAGCTTTTGCATCATCCGGCAAAGGAGGATTGTCACCATTGTCTGCATGGAAATGCCACCAGATTGCAGTATATTTGCCTAAATCCACTTTTCCGTCTACTACATCTTTGAATGAGATGTATTCGGACATTGATATATTATCCATCATCCACTGGGCAGCGGCTTTTTCTTCAGGACTTGTAAGTTGGCTTACAGAAGAAGCTGTGCCGACAAAGGCCGTCGGAATCACGTTTCCTTGAGTAACCGTTACTACATAAGGAGTCACTGCCGAACGGTAAGTTGCCGTATAGGTGACAGGATTGGTAAAGTCCTGGATGCTGCCGGATGCCGGAGTCACAGTAGCTCCATCCGTCACGGTGAACGTACCTTTCAACTGGGTGATATCCACTGTCAGCGGAACAACTACGGAGATTGTTTTTGATAGCTGGTCTACTTTTCCTACATAAGTATCATTCAACTTAAAGGTCAGTATCTTCGCCTCGTCCCTCTTCACGGTAATCGTATAGCTCATTTGTACGTCACCATTCTTCACAATCAAAGATACGGGAAGAGAAAAGTCGATTGTTTCACCGACAGCGATGCTCGCCGTAGCGCCTTCGGAAAGGTCGATTTCGCTGACGGCCATCCGGGTAACGTCATAATCGTAAGGTACTCCCACTACGATTGTCTTATTTTGATAATCGATCGTTCCTGCGTATTCATCCAGTTTGATAGAGTTTACCCATACATCTCCGTCCAAACGAAGATTGGATTTGAAGTCATCGCTACATCCCGCAACTGTTATGCATACTACAGTCACCAACAGGATGGTATAGAGTTGTTTTATGATTGATTTCATTTTATTCTTTGTTTTAAGATTGATGATTACCAACCGAAATTCTGTGTATAATTTCCGTTACTGGCACTGATCTGTTCGAATGGAATTGGGAGGTATTCGTTCTTATTTTCCGTGAAACCTGCATTCTTGTAAATAGAACAACGGGCTGCTTCGGTCACATAATAAGCATTGATAACGTCTTTGGCTTCTCCCCATCTGACGAGGTCAAAAAAGCGTGAGCTTTCCATTCCAAATTCTATACGGCGTTCCCATTTCAACATTTTCATGGCTTCGTCCTGTGCATAAGCTTTCTGTTCATAAGGGGTTACTTTGAAGTTCACTCCGTACTCTTCTTTATAATTGAAGATCAGCATTGTACTTCCGGCTGCACGACTGCGTACATCATTGATGAGTGAGATGGCGTCGGCAATACGTCCGTCGTTCAACTGTATCAGGGCCTCGGCACGCATCAGCAATACATCTGCATAACGGATGACGATATGATTCAGAGAACTTGCCCAATAAGAGCCTTTCTTCAGGCAGTCACAGTCCGGGTCTACATTCTCTTTGAGCGAAACATAATATCCGTAAAGTCCCTTGCTACGGCTCCAGTCATCATTCTTCTGAATCAGGTAGCCTTCGTTGTATTTATAAGGGAAGCCCGGCATACCTACCGTGTGGAATAAACGGGGGTCTACATTGTCCGTTGTAACCTCGTAGTTCTCATTATCATAGGTGCTGAACAACGGTTTTCCCTGCGAGTCGGTTTTGAAAGCGTTCACCAGATTTTGGCTCGGTTTGTGGAAGTCACAGCAACCTAGTATCTGCGGAGTTGTCAGTCCCATTCCCCAGTTCAGGTTACCGTTGTATGTTCCGTCGTTGATAGAATATTGAATCGCCCATACAGACTCCGCGCCATTTTCATATTGAGGCAGGAAGTTCATACTATAATCATTTTCCAATCCGTAACCGGCTTTGGCCATGATGAGAGGATCGGTATATTTCACTACCTGTTTCAAGTCTTCTTCGTTGATCCCGGTAAGATTGTTATTCACTCCATCTTGGCGGTAAGCCTTATACAGGTAAGTCTTTGCCAGATAAGCAGCTGCGGCAGCCTGTGTAGGACGTCCTTTTTCTATTTGCACTTCCGGCAGGTTGTCGTAGGCAAACTGGAAGTCGTCTGCTATCTTTTGCCATTGTCCATCATTGGTATAGGTGGTATTCGAAAGCTTGTTGTAAGCATCCGGTTCCATGTTTTCATCGTCTACTATAACGATCTTCTTAAACAGTTGCTTCAACATAAAGTGAGCATGTCCGCGCAGGAACCTCATTTCAGCAATACGCTGGTTCTTCAGCGGATAAGTCTTTTCATCCATCAGGTCGAGTGACTGCAAGGCTGTGTTGGCACGAGTGATGCATTGATACAGTCTTTTCCATATATCGTTGATGTTCCAGTCGGTGGTGTTGATACCTTTAGAAATCTCCAGTGCGTTGAACACACCGCCGTCTTCCGTACCGGAACCGCCTTTATAACAATCGTCAGAACGCACGTCATAATTCCAAAGCGAGAAGGAAGAGTTGATGTCGTCACCTGTTGCCCAAATGGCGTAGGCTGAAATCACGAGGTTATCCACGTATTCGGGAGAAGCGATCTGATCGCCGGTCACAATACCCTGCGGAACCTGACGATCCAGAAAATCGTTGCAACTGCTTGTCAGCAAGGTAAATCCGATGGTTGCTATGTATAGTATCTTTTTCATGATAGTTCGTTTTATAAATGAAGTGAATTAAAATCCGATGTTAAGTCCGAAGGTGATATTCACAGGGATCGGATAAGAGAAGTTCGGGTTTTCCGGGTCTTCTCCCGTAAAGTCTTTACTCTTGATCGTCAACAGGTTTTGTGCGCTGCAATAGAAGCGTAAACGTTCCATTCTCAACTTCTTGGAGATTACTGCCGGAACCGTATAACCTAATTGGATATTACGCAGTTTCAGGAAGGAACCGTTTTCAACAAAGTAAGTGGAGACGCGCTGTTCATTGTTTGTATCGCTGCGGGTCAATGCCGGAATAGTAGAGTTCGGATTAGTAGGCGACCAGGCATTGAGCAAGCGGGTTCCCTTGTTCAGGAAGCCGACGTTGGATGCACTCCAGAAGTCACTTTTCTTCTTCACGTCACTGATGATATCTACTCCCTGAACGCCTTGCCAAAACATAGTCAGGTCGAAGTTCTTATATTCCAGATAGATATTCAATCCGTAGCTGAAAGCAGGAGTCGGATCGTAAATCCATTCCTGGTCTTTTTCATCAATCACACCGTTATGATCGATGTCGCGATAGCGAATACGGCCAACGGCTGCACCTTCCTGCGTAGCGTGATTGTCCACTTCTTCTTGTGATTTGAAGATACCGTCGGCAATGTAGCCCACTTGTGAATTGTATGTATGACCGACTACACTCTTTACTCCATTACCACCAAACTTTCCATTGGCAGCCACTGTCTCCGGTAATTCAAGAATTTCATTCCGGTAAGTGGAGATGTTTCCGTTCAAGTCGTAAGTCAGTCCGAAGGCAGTCTTGTTGCGGTAGCCCAAGTTGAATTCAAAACCCTGGTTTTTCATTGCGCCCGAATTAATCCAACGGTTGCCACCTTCTCCTAATACTCCCACACCTGCCATTTCAGTCAGGATATCGGTTGTTTTCTTGTAATAGTATTCCAATGAACCGTACAAGGATTGCTTGAACAGGCTGAAGTCGATACCGATGTTCGTCTGTGTAGTTGTCTCCCATTTAATATTGTCATTACCGATCTGGTTACGTTTGAATCCGGAAGGCAGAGTACCACCTCCGTTAGAACCTGTAATATCGTATGCCGTACCGTAGCTTTGACCGCCAAATGAATCTGTTGTTCCATAATTAGGAGCGTAGATAGTGTAACGGGCAAGGTTGGAGATTTCCTGATTACCGGTCTGTCCCCATGAAGCACGCAGTTTCAGATCGTCAAGCCAAGTCAGTTCCTTCATAAAGCTTTCTTGTGTGATGCGCCATCCCAAAGAAACGGAAGGGAAAGTGGCATAACGATGATTTTTACCGAAGCGGGAAGAACCGTCACGACGGAGAGTCAATGAAAGCAGATATTTGTCAGCATAAGAATAGTTCATTTTGCCGAAGAAAGAGACAAGCGAGTAACCTTCACCGGCACCGTAAGCCTGGGCTGTGCCGCTACCTGCATCGGGCCACATATAGTCGGGAGTAAGGATAGAGAAATCTTCTTTGTAGCCGGAGAAATGGCTGTCGTCTTCCCGATTCAGCTCCATACCTACCATGACGTCTCCACGATGTTTGCCTATTTCCAACTGGTAAGTGGCAATGGCATTCCACATCCATTTGGTCCAGTGTTCCTGTTTGGCTTCCACTGCACTCTTGCCGTTGTTGGTCTGTGTTCCTTCCTGATAAGGATAGGTAAAGTAACGGGCTTGCTTGTTTGCGTAGTCCAGACCAAAAGTAGAACGAACATTGAATCCTTTGAAGAGGCTTAGATTCACATAAGCATCACCGAACATACGCCAGTAAGTGTATCGGTTGTCTTTGTTGTATTCGAGTACGGCACGAGGATTACGACGGTCCGGCCATCCGCCTACCGGTCCTCCCCATGAACCATCCGAAGCATAAACAGGGATAGCGGAAGGAATGTCCAAAGCGGTTTCGATAATTCCGCCGGGAGCTTGTACTTCCGAAGTCCGGTTTAAGGTGAAATGCTGGCCGATAGTCAATATATCATCGATTAATTTATAATCACTGTTCATACGGGCAGAGAAACGGTCGAAGTCCGTATCTTTGATTACACCCAGGTTTTTGTAATATCCCAGAGAAAAGAAGGAAGAACCTTTCTCCGAACCGTTGCTGACAGAAAGATTGTATTGCTGGATAACACCTGTACGGGTAATCTCATCAAACCAGTCGGTATCTGCCACAGGCATTGTATTCTTCGAGTCCAGGTATTTGGAAAGGCTCATACCGTATAGTACAGGATTTCCGTTGGCATCGTAACCCCAATTGTAGTTATATCCCAAGGCATTGCCGTTCGGGTTCTCACCATCGTTTACATAGGCTTGCCACATGGCACGTCCGTACTGCTCCGTATTCAACACGTCCATCTTACTTTGATACATGGAAGCTGAAACCGAAGCATCAAAATTGATTTTAATCTGGCCTTTCTTTCCTTGTTTGGTAGTAATGACGATAACGCCATTTGCAGCACGCGAACCGTAGATGGATGCTGAAGCAGCATCTTTCAGTACTTGAATGGATTCAATGTCGTTTCCGTTCAATTCGTGCATGCCGGCTTTGGTAGGAACTCCATCGATAATATAAAGCGGATCGTTGTTGTTCAGCGTACCGATACCACGAATACGTACGGTAGCCGATCCGCTCGGATTTCCATCCGCCGTAATGTTCATACCGGGCACGCGGCCTTGAAGTGCTTTCACCGGGTTGTTCTCTCCTTGCTTCTGGATTTCGTCGACTTTCACTACGGAAACAGCACCGGTCAGGTCGGCTTTACGTTGAGTGGTATAACCTGTTACGACCACTTCATCTACCATTTGAGTGTCTTCTTCCAATAATACATTAACGATAGCAGCCGATTTTACGGTCACCGGTTTATAACCAATATACGTAATCTTTAAAGTAGAGTTAGCCGGAACCGAAAGGGTGAAATTACCATCTAAATCAGTAATTGTTCCATTAGTAGTAGCTGTAGCTTCAACAACAGAGGCACCGATGACCGGCTGTCCGTCCGTTTTAGAAGTAACGTTTCCTTTCACCGTAATGTTTTGCCCCCAAAGGACTGACATGAAAGTAAACAGGAAACAAACGCTGCAAAGAAGTTTTTTGTTCTTCATAATACGATGCATTAGTTTGATGTTATTAAATTAAAAGTACGAATTTTATCTTTATCGATGATGCAAATTACGGTTGATTTATATCAAACGACTAAAAAAAATGTTTCAAAGGCTATAACATTTGTTGCATAGAACGCTATTTTATAGGGTTTTATAAGATCTTTTTCTTGCTATGAGAAAAATGAGGTTCATATTCTCTTATGTAGATTGAAAGTGGTATCTTTGTGTAGTGATATGAGCCCCCAAATAGAGAAGACTCTTCATTAAAATAACAACCAATTAAAGATTCTAAAAACAGAATTCATGACTAAACAACAAGCATTAAAGCTCTTTGAGGAAAAAAAAGTACGTACGGTATGGGATGATGAACAAGAGAAGTGGTATTTTTCGATAGTAGATGTGGTAGCTGTTCTGACAGACAGTCCAAATCCCAATAATTATTGGAAAGTGCTAAAACACAGACTTAGAAAAGAAGGAAATGAGTCAGTTACAAATTGTAACCAACTGAAATTGGAGTCAAGTGATGGCAAGAAATATAAAACCGATGTCGCCGACACCGAACAGCTTCTCCGCCTTATCCAATCCATACCCTCCCCAAAAGCAGAACCTTTTAAATTATGGATGGCTCAAGTTGCCAGTGAACGGCTCAATCAAATACAAGACCCCGAATTATCCATCGAACAGGCTCTACAAGATTATAAACGTCTGGGATATTCCGACAATTGGATTAACCAACGTTTAAAATCAATTGAAATCCGTAAGGACCTTACTGACGAATGGAAAAAACGAGGTCTGCAAGAAGGTGTTCAATTTGCCACATTAACGGATGTAATCTATCAGACCTGGTCGGATATGACATCTAAAGAGTACAAACAATTGAAAGGATTGAAAAAAGAAAACCTACGAGATAATATGACCAATAAAGAATTGGTATTAAATATGCTTGCCGAACTTTCTACTAAAGAAATATCCGAAATCAGCGATCCCGAAACATTCAATGACCACATGGATATTGCTCAACAAGGTGGAGAAGTAGCCCGCAATGCCCGACTGGAACTGGAGGCTAAAACGGGCAAGAGAGTAATCTCTCCTCTTAATGCAAAAAGTGGTATGCTACTGAAAGGCAAATCTGAATACGAATTGAAAGACGGATTGAAAGATGAACCGAAAGATGAATGAAAAATTACCCTCAAAATAATCCAATAAATAAACGATATGAAAACAATCTCCAACGAACAACTTACGATTCAAGTATCTCCTCATGGAGCTGAACTTTGCAGTATTTTCGCCAATGGAAAAGAATATCTGTGGCAAGCCGATCCTGCTTTTTGGAAACGTCACTCTCCTGTCCTATTCCCTATTGTTGGGAGTGTATGGGAGAATGAGTATCGAAATGAAGGAATTTCTTATACGCTTACCCAACATGGTTTTGCCCGTGATATGGAGTTCGCACTCGTTACTGAAAAAGAGGATGAAGTACGTTACCGTCTTGTTAGTAATGAAGAGACTTTGCGAAAATATCCGTTTCTATTCTGTCTGGAAATAGGCTATCGCATCCAGGGAAAGAAAATTGAGGTTATGTGGGAAGTAAAGAATACCGGCGACAAGGAAATGTATTTTCAGATTGGTGCACATCCTGCTTTCTATTGGCCAGAATTCGATGCAAGCAATTCTGAAAGAGGGTTCTTCGGATTTGACAAGGAAAACGGTTTGAAATATATTCTCATTTCAGAAAAGGGATGCGCTGATCCTTCTACAGAATATTCTTTAGAGTTGACAGACGGATTGTTACCACTGAACACACATACTTTTGATAAAGATGCTTTGATACTGGAAAACGAACAGATCCGTAAAGTTACCTTATATAATAAGGAGAAACAGGCTTATCTAAGTCTACATTTTAATGCTCCGGTAGTCGGCCTCTGGTCTCCACCTGCAAAGAATGCTCCTTTTGTCTGCATCGAGCCTTGGTACGGACGTTGCGACCGTGCACATTATACTGGTGAATATAAAGATAAAGACTGGATGCAACACTTACAGCCGGGAGCGATATTCCAAGGGGGATATACAATTGAAATTGATGAGTAATTGATGAATATAAGTAGCTGCCGGATTTCACATCTGACAGCTACCAAACACCTAATTCTAATCTACAAAACCTAACTTATAAATCTAACCTATGAATCCTTAAAACAATCACTACTTGTTGCTTTCACTAAATCGACGCAAACATCTATTGCGTAACTTCTATTTCTCTTATAAACCTAGTCGATACGTATTGAATGAATCGACATGGAATGTACCTCCTTTGCTATAAAAACACATACGGTTGTATGGTTCCGATGGAAAGATAAGATTAGTCATAGCTACCTTTCCTCCATTCAGGAATATTTCTACAGAACATTTATCAACGAAAACATCCAACGTATATTTATTCTCTTTCTTTATCGGTGCCCAGGTAGCTAATGCAAAATCATCTATATAATTGATAGAAGCCGTCTTTCTACGGTCGTGAACCTCTATCTCATGAGGTACACTCTTCTTTCCGAAATCTACGATACCACTTTTCGTCCGGTCCATTACCAATCTCTTTTCCGGAAGATTGAAATAGATATCCACCTTTTCCCCTTTATCATTAAAGAGGCTGAATCCCATAATCTCCGCTTCCCCGGCGGTAATCTCCAATGCCAGTTCATACGCACCTTCATTATCAGCCAATAAAGAATCAATATGATAATCATTACCAACCATAAATGCCGGAATCTCTTTCTTTTCTTTTCGCAGAGTCTTTATCTCCGGCACCGGAGCTGCCGAAAGATAAATTTCACCGTCTTGTGTATAAAAACTTAACTCACGCGGCAGAGCATTAGCACTACGGAATTGCTTTGTCGGAACAATGTTACAATATTGCCAGTTACTCATCCAAGGGACGGCAATTGTGCGTTCTCCAGTATTTGAGAAACAAACGGTAGCATAATGATCCTTTCCCCAGTCCAGCCATTTCGTTACATTCGGTTGACTGTCACAACTGAATTTCGTTCCATCAAAGTCTCCTGTAAAGTATTGAGTGGCACTTCCTCCGAAATAACATCCCGGATTGACGTTCACTATCAACGCCCATTTTTTACGATTCAGATCTCCATCCACCGGAAGTTCCACCATGTCCGAACATTCAAACTGACAAGGCTGTACCCCGTATCCTTCTCCGAAGCTACTCATATAATTCCAGTCCTTCAGATTCTTAGAGTCATAAAAACGCATTTCTTTATCGGCGGAGACAATCATCACCCATTTATCTTCCGGTTCATAACGAAACACTTTCGGGTCGCGGAAATCTTTCAAACCATCAGCTGGCCTCAAGATGGGGTTCTTCTCATATTTAGTAAATGTTCGTCCGTTATCTTTGCTAAAAGCAAGACATTGAATCTGCCCGTTTTTATCACTGGCAGAAGTATAGAAAGCCAAAATACTCCCTGCTCCATACCCCGCTACGTTCTCCTGATCGACAATAGAGCTGCCGGAAAAGACATGTCCCAATGTGTCACGGGCAATAGCCGGGGCCAGATGTTCCCAATGCATCAGGTCTTTGCTGACAGAGTGCCCCCAATGCATATTTCCCCATTTGGAACCATAAGGGTTATATTGAAAATACAAATGATATTCTCCATCTTTATACACCAATCCGTTGGCATCATTCATCCAGCCATAAAGGGGAGTATGATGATAAACAGGACGAAACTTTTCCGTATTGGCTGTATCAAAAGTATCAGATAGTTTGATTTCTTTCCAGCAAAGTGCGTCTTTTGATTTATTACGGACACGCACGGTGGCAGTCTTCGCTCCGACAGGCAAGGCAAATGGAACGAAATAGTCCACTTGAGTCTGCGCCAGACGAATATCCATATCGGTATCCGCAGCCTCTCCCGTATCAAGCTGAACCTGACTTTCTGCAGCTTCCTCTTCTATAGGAAGCAATATATAATTAGTAGGATTGGTGATGTGGATAACAGTCAGGCTATCGTTTTTCTGTTCCAAGGTCAACTTGCTTTTAGTTGTGTGGCAATAAGTCAGTCCGTAAGAAACTGCTAACGCAAGTATTGCACCTTTACATAGTTTCATCCAAGGGTTTGTTTTCATGGCAACAAAGTATTCCTAGTTTATACAAGCTTTTAATCTAAAATAGACGAAGGCAAAGATAGGGGGTATCTTCGCCTTCGTCTATAAACTTTGTTTCAAAGGGTATCAAATTTGATACAAATCCTAAGAATTTTCTTTTTATCATCCAAGAATAAAGACCTGTAACCTCTTTGTTTTCCTGAATTTATTTTTCTACTTTTGAAGCAAATCTTTATTCTTCTACTTATGCCAGCAAATAGAAATGCCTTAATCCGTTATAAAACAATTGATAACTGTCTGCGTAATCCTTATCGACGCTGGACGTTGGAAGATTTGGTAGATGCTTGCTCGGATGCTCTTTATGAATACGAAGGCATTGATAAAGGCATAAGCAAACGTACGGTACAAATGGATATACAGATGATGCGTAGCGAGAAACTGGGTTATAACGCTCCGATTGTGGTGTACGAAAATAAATATTATAAATACGAAGATCCGGAATACAGCATTACACAAACCCCGCTGAATGAACAAGACCTGAAAACGATGTCGGAAGCAGTGGAAGTGTTACGGCAGTTTAAGGGTTTCTCCTATTTCACGGAAATGAGCGATATTATCAACCGCCTGGAAGACCATGTCGCTTCTGCCCGGATGAAAACCACTCCTGTCATTGACTTTGAAAAAAATGAATCATTGAAAGGACTGGATTATTTGGATACGATCTATCACGCGATTGTAAACGAGCATCCGATACAGCTCAAATATCGTTCGTTCAAGGCACGCTCCGCCAACAGCTTTATTTTTTATCCTTATCTATTAAAAGAGTATCGCAACCGGTGGTTCGTTTATGGAGTCAGAAGAAACGGACGGATCTTACAAAACTTAGCTTTGGACAGAATACAATCATTGGAAGTTCTACCACAGGAACATTACATAAAAAACACGTTCTTCGATCCAAACACATTCTTCGATGATCTGGTAGGAGTCACTAAAAACTCCGGAAGCATAGCGGAGAAAGTAGGTTTCAAGGTAGCGGCTGCTGAAGCACCTTACATCATAACCAAGCCTATACATCGCAGCCAGCAAGTGGTGGAAAGATTGGCCGACGGAAGTGTCATACTGGAAATAGAAGTCGTCATCAACCATGAGTTAGAACGAGTATTCTTCGGATATGCCGAAGGAATACAAATTCTTTATCCGAAGACTCTGGTAGAATTGATGGGTAGAAAACTAAAAAAGGCTGCTGAACAATATACCCATTCAAAATGAAAAGGGAACACGTCCAATTATCTTATCTGACATTCAAGAAAAACAAAAAAGCATGGAGAGCCTATCTATTATTCAACTATGAAGACTTGTTTATTCTTCAAGTAAGGCTCTCGCACATTCATATCCTTCCTGATAAAACTCTGTCAGTTTTTGCACATCTTTCTCGATGCGGTCTACGGCTACAGGTTTCAAAGGACGGATTACGACAATCTTTCCTTCATCTTCCATACGCTCCACCATTTCCAGTTGTTCATTATAAACAGCGCACCGGCAACTTAACGCTTCACGCAACTTCGGATATTTACGGTATACAAACGAAGGGATACGAATGTCTTTCGAATCTTTCCGATACCCCCGGTTACGGGTGAGTACCACGACATTTTTCGTGCAGCCATCCGCAATGGCCCTTTGCAGAGGTATGGAATCTACGATACCTCCGTCAAGCATGGGAACCTCGTCTACATAAGTAATAGGACATACAAAAGGAAGACTGCTGGATGCGCGGACAATATCAATTACCCTGTGCCTGTCTTTTTTCTCTTCGAAATAGTTGGCTTCTCCCGTGACGCAATTCGTAGTCACCATCACAAAACGTTCCGGTGAAGCAAAATATGTTTCATAATCATAAGGGAGAATATGTTCGGGAAATTCATTGAATAATAGATCAAAGTCGAGTATATTACGCTTTTTGAGCAAATGTTTCAAACCAATATAATCATACTTCTCCAACAAGTCAATGTTACTGTATCTGGCACGTCCCCGTTGCCTTGATGCATACGACAACCCGTTACACGCACCGGCAGACACTCCTATCGTATAGGGAAACCGGATATCGTGATCCATAAAATAATCAAGCACACCGCAGGTGAATACTCCACGCATTCCCCCGCCTTCCAACACTAATCCCGTAGATTCATCAATTTTCAAGTCTTTCATTTTTATCTCCCGTATTCTTATTCCGGCGGATTACCAGCAAAGATGACAATTCACGTATCACAGCCTCATCCTCGGATAATTTCGTATAAGAAAGATGGCTCATTATCAATAACCCGTCTTTCTCTTCAGTCACTAAATCTTCAACTCCCACAAACCACACCATCATCGTTTGTTCCGGATAACGCGCCTGTAAATCGTCAATGCGCCCACGGAACTCTTCATCATCCGTATCAAAAAGGAAAAGGCGTACCGAATGTCCGTTCTGCAACATCTTATCCAAATAGGAAAAAAGAAACATATCAATCATTCCGCCAAGTACGAAACTGACCGTCGCGCCTACCCGATACTGACGATTGACAAATACGGCCACGGGACATTTCACCTGCTCCATAATCTCATCAATCTTATCCCGGAAGAGCGTTAACCATAAAATTGCCCCGGGAGTTCCCGGCATATCCGAGCGATAATGACTCCCGGCTCCCAAAAGCAGCATATCAGGACGTTCTTTACGGACAAAGTGGATGATTTCCTGTACAAGTTTGTCTGTCACCCGATAATGGTTATCTACCTGGATATTCAATTTCGCTGCCTGTTGATTGAGCAAAGCAAAACTCTCGCTGGCATAATGTTCGGCATTCAACGGATTCAAATCCGCGCCCACCGTATAGTGTGCTGCAATCAAATGATTTTTCTTCAACTGCTTTCCAAATAACAAATCATAAATGGAAAGCAACACACGCCCGGATTCCGGACGCCCGAAACAAAATATCAATTTGTGCTTCAAAGATAATTTTTCTTCCCGACGTACGAAAATATGTTCCACCAAATGAAGCAAAGGAGTAGTCATAAAGGTCGTAACTAACGCCATAATGACCAAAATTACGAATATAGACGGGGGAAGAACTCCCATTTCATAACCGATATTCAAAGCGACAAGCTCCATCAATCCCCGTGTATTCATCAATGTCCCTATCGTCAGACTATCCTTCCACGACTCACCCACCAAACGGGCGGCAATGGCACATCCACCCAACTTGCCGACAATGGCAACCGTCACCAACAGTAAACATACCATCCACAACTCCGGACTGTTTATCAAACCGATTTCCGTGCGCAATCCGGTGAAGGCAAAGAACAGAGGTAAAAAGAAGACTAATGAGATATCTTCCACTTTTTCCATCATCACCTTCCGGAAACCCAGATTGGACGGCATCACTACCCCTGCCATAAAGGCTCCGAACAGTGCATGAATACCGATAATTTCGGTCAGACAAGAGGAAATAATAAGAATGAGCAGAATAAATGCCACGAATGTTTTATTGATTGCTTCCCGGTTGGCATATACTTCTCCTACTTTCTTCAGAAACGGGCGAACGACCAAAAACATGACCGCAATATAAACAACTGCCAGCCCCACTGAATAAAGTGCACTGGCAAAACTTCCTGCTTTGGAGATAGCAATCACCACTGCCAACAGGCACCAAGCTGTCACATCATCATTGGCAGCGGAAGCAATGGTCAGCGTTCCTAAAGAAGTCTTCGTCATATTCCGCTCCTGAATGATGCGTGCCAATACCGGAAAAGCGGTGATGCTCATAGAAATACCTATAAACAGGGCAAAAGGGAGAAACGGGGTTTGGGCAGCTGCATATTCTTCGTACACCCAGTAAGAAGACAAGATACCCAGGAAGAAAGGGACTAAAATTCCGGCATGACTAATCACCAGTGTTTCATTGATCTTATTTTTCAGCACACTGAAATCCAGCTCCATACCGATGACAAACATAAAAAGTATCAGTCCCACCTGACTCAATAACTCAAGATTGGTAAGCGAATGTGCCGGAAAAAGGAAATGAAAAGCATCCGGAAAGAAAAAGCCGAGTACGGAAGGTCCTAACACAATACCGGCAACAATCTCTCCAATCACTCCCGGTTGCCCGATCAGGCTGAATAAATAGCCAAAAAGACGCACCATCAGCAGCACGGCTATAATCTGAATCAATAAGGTAGTGAGCGGATGATGAAGATTGTCCTGTATAAACTGGAGAAACATAGTGAATGGATTCCCCTGTACCATGTTCTGCGCATTTATCGCATAGTGTGAAAACCGGTCACCCTCTTCAATAGCAACATAAATCAATCCTCCAAACAGGAGTAACATCAGTACATAAATGACATAATTCTTCCGGGCCCTGTTCCGCATAAACTTTACTTTTACGATTTGTGCATATTTATAGTAAAAACAAACGAAAAAGGCAGATAGTTTGGCGGAAATAACAAATTCTCAAACAAAATCTTGTTTTTTTGCTTCAATCTATGTAACTTTAGGCTAGCTTAATTGTTTAAGGAGGAAAAAATCAAAAAAGTCCTGCCCGCAGGCAAGCACCATGAGAATACAGTTTGAGATTAAAGAAAATTTGCCGGAAATTATCGAAGAAATCTTACACTCTGATAAGTGGCAAACTTCCGTGAAGGAAGAACTGAGCGGTCGGACGACCGTTGTGATCCGTGACCAGGCGTATGGTTCAGAAGCTACCATTGAAATTTATGCTACATCTATTGAAATCAAAACCGCATGGTCAAAGTACTCCTATCGTATATTTGTAACCAACGATATCGTATGGTGCGAATATAACGGTGCCTATCGTGGTCTGTTGGAACAAGTGCTCCTACCTACTATTACTCCCAAAGAAAACCTGCTCAATTCTGACGTGACTGAAAGTTCGCTCTATGGAAATGAGCATAGGAAATTGAGAGAGTATGCAGAAGATAACCTGAAACTGAAACAATTCCGCCGGGAAAACTTCAATGAACAGAAGAATGGAACCGCACCATTCGATCATCCCAAACGTGTGTATGATGAGTTTATCAAAGAAGATTATGTAGTAGCACCGAAAGAAGAAAAGAAATAACCTGTACTTCATGCTTTACCTTGTGTTATCGTCTTGGCACAACAGTGCCAAGACGGCTTCACTTACAGAATTGACCGAACAACGTTTCCAAATAGATGCCGGTATTATGGGAGCTTATCAAAAATACTCACAACGGGGAGCAAGTAATCGTTCCGTCACCGGAAACCTGAATAACTTGAGTATCGGTTGCCGGATTATTCCACGCTGGTAAATATAAAACCTTTGTGTACTCTGTGGTGAATTAATCTGTGTAAACCTATGTAATCTATGGCGAAACTTTCCTATATTTGTAGCCAAAACAATTTAATATTAATTTCATAGGAATGAAAAAGACAATCCTTATTGCTGCTTTAGGCTTATTCAGCCTAAGCATCATGGCACAAGATGCAAAACCTGAAGAAGGTTTTGTTTTCACGACGGTGAAAGAAAACCCGATTACTTCTATCAAGAACCAAAATCGTTCGAGTACTTGCTGGAGTTTCTCAACTCTCGGATTCGTTGAATCAGAATTACTTCGTTTAGGTAAAGGCGAGTATGACTTGTCTGAAATGTTTGTCGTACACAAAACGATGCAAGATCGCGGAGTAAACTACGTACGTTATCATGGTGACAGTTCTTTCTCTCCGGGTGGAAGTTTTTATGATGTAATGTACTGTATCAAGAATTATGGTATTGTTCCGCAGGAAGTGATGCCGGGTATCATGTACGGTGACACGTTGCCGGTGCATAACGAACTGGATGCTGTTGCTTCCGGTTACATCAATGCTATTGCGAAAGGTAAGTTGAGCAAACTGACTCCGGTATGGAAAAACGGACTAAGTGCTATTTATGATACTTATCTGGGAGCATGTCCGGAGAAGTTCACATACAAAGGCAAAGAATATACTCCGAAGACTTTTTCTGAATCACTGGGATTGAATTATAACGACTATGTATCACTGACTTCTTACACGCACCATCCATTCTATTCTCAATTCGCAATCGAGATTCAGGATAACTGGCGCAATGGATTGTCCTACAACCTGCCTATCGAGGAACTGATGGCTGTGATGGACAATGCTGTAAAGAAAGGTTATACTTTTGCATGGGGTAGCGACGTCAGCGAACAGGGATTCACACGTGACGGTATCGCCGTTATGCCGGATGTAAACAAAGAATCTGAACTTTCCGGTTCGGATATGGCTCGCTGGACCGGCCTGTCTGCTGCTAACAAACGTCAAATGATGACAACCAAACCATGCCCGGAAATTGACGTCACTCAAGAAATGCGCCAAGTTGCTTTTGACAATTGGGAAACTACAGACGATCACGGAATGGTAATCTACGGTATCGCTAAAGACCAAAACGGAAAAGAATACTTCATGGTGAAGAATTCTTGGGGTAAATCAGGCAAATACAATGGTATCTGGTATGCTTCCAAAGCCTTCGTTGCTTACAAGACTATGAATATTCTTGTACACAAAGATGCCCTTCCCAAAGAAATCGCAAAAAAGCTGGGGATTAAATAATTAATGAGCCATCGCCCATTCATCATTTATGAAAAGCTTAGTTTACTGATATATTCCGTAAACCGTTCTTTATAATTATCACCGACAGGAATATATGTATTCTTATCAAAGATAATACGGAGACGGAAGATTTCAGTAATCTTACGAAGATTGACAATATAAGAACGGTGGACCCGCATGAAATGCGTGGGAAGCCGTTCTTCCATTTTTGGGAGGCTGGCACCGGTTTCCTTCTTCCTGCTGCACAACGACACGTATGATGCGAAAGTCCTCTCCTGAATTCTTTTTGGAAACGCTCTTTCGCAGGAAATGGGAAGACTAAAAAGATAATACCTATTGCAAAAACCAAAGAGAATGTATATCGCCAATATCTTTTCTTAAAAAGGAAATAAGGAACCAATAGATAGTTATTCAGTAATTTCAACGGTAAACTGCTGCCTTTTCACATCTCCCTGATACATATTTAAGCGATTTTTTATCAACCGTCCTCATAACGGTTCTAATTTACGGCAGGGAATCTCTGTAATGATTGCCAACGGCCTGTATCCGGTTGCCCTGCGGATGGCACTTGAGAAATGTGCTGCAGTAACTCCACACTTCTCCGCATAAATCAATGATGCCATCCAAGATTTGCAACCGCTTTCTTTTTTTCCTTATATGTCATCATTTATCTATATATTACGTATCTTTGCGCAACAAAAATGAGAAGAAACAATCGATAAAATGAAAAAACAGATAATACTTATTGCCATCTTATTATGTACAGCCTTTGCACAGGCACAAGAAGTTTTTGTAACCGCAGATTTTGTGAGCAGCTATATCTGGCGTGGTATGGATAGCGGCAATGCAAGTGTGCAACCCTCGCTCGGCCTCAACTGGAAAGGACTGACCGTCTATGCATGGGGCTCTACCGAATTTCGTGAGAAGAACAATGAAATAGACTTATCACTGGAGTACGAATACAAAAACCTGACTCTTTACGCCAACAACTATTTTACCCAAACAGAAGAAGAACCTTTCAAATACTTCAATTACAATTCACATTCCACCGGACATACTTTTGAAGTAGGAGCCGGATATATGCTTAGCGAGAAGTTTCCATTATCAGTCAGCTGGTACACCACCTTTGCCGGAAACGACTATCGTGAAAACGGAAAACGTGCCTGGTCCAGCTATTGCGAATTGAGTTATCCGTTCAACGTGAAAGATGTAAACATGAGTGTCGAAGCAGGTTTTACCCCTTGGGAAAGTATGTACTCCGACAAATTCAACGTAGTCAATATCGGATTATCCGCAACGAAAGAAATCAAAATAACGTCCAACTTCTCTCTGCCCATATTCGGAAAGCTAATAGCCAACCCCTATGAAGAGCAACTTTATTTTGTATTCGGAATTACGTTGTAGATGATTCTTACATTCATTTATTAACTAATAAATTACCCCCATGAAAAAACACTTTCTTATTTTCGGAGCAGGCCTCCTTCTATTAAGTGCCTGTAATTCGGTCAAAGCACCGGAAGCTATCTTGCCCATTCCCGAAGCCAAGCAGGTAGAATGGCAAAAAATGGAAACGTATGCTTTCGTACACTTCGGACTTAACACATTCAACGACCGCGAATGGGGATACGGTGATTCCGATCCTAAAACATTCAATCCTACCCGACTGGATTGCGAGCAATGGGTACAAACCTTTGTGAAATCCGGAATGAAAGGAGTGATCCTGACAGCCAAACATCACGACGGGTTCTGCCTTTGGCCTACTCAACTGACAGAATATTGCATCCGTAACACCCCGTATAAAGACGGAAAAGGCGACATCGTTCGCGAACTATCGGATGCCTGCAAGAAGTACGGCATTAAATTCGCAGTTTATCTGTCTCCTTGGGACAGGCATCAAGCCAACTACGGTTCTCCCGAATACGTAGAATACTTCTATAAACAGCTCAACGAGTTATTAACCAACTATGGTGATGTTTTTGAAATCTGGTTTGACGGTGCCAATGGCGGAGACGGCTGGTATGGCGGAGCAAAAGACAGCCGTACTATCGACCGCAAAACTTATTACGATTATCCGCGAGCCTATAAATTGATCGACGAGTTGCAACCACAAGCTATTATCTTCTCGGATGGAGGTCCGGGCTGCCGTTGGGTAGGTAACGAAAACGGATTTGCAGGAGCTACCAACTGGTCTTTTCTCCGTGCCGGAGAAGTTTATCCGGGTTACCCTAAATATCGTGAACTGCAATATGGGCATGCCGACGGCAACCAATGGGTAGCCGCAGAATGTGATGTATCCATCCGTCCGGGATGGTTCTATCATCCGGAAGAAGACGACCGTGTGAAAACAGTAGATACATTGACCGATCTGTATTACCGTAGCGTAGGTCATAACGCAACATTGTTACTCAACTTCCCGGTTGATCGTGACGGGCTGATCCATCCGACAGACTCCGCCAACGCCGTAAACTTCCACCAGAACGTACAAAAGCAACTGGCATACAACCTATTGGCAGGACTTTCTCCCAAAGCCTCGGACGAACGGGGAAAAACATTCTCTGCAAAAGCGGTGACCGATGGTGATTATGATACTTATTGGGCCACCAATGACGGCGTCAACTCTGCCACAATCGAGTTTGACCTGCCTCAAACGGAAAAGATTAACCGCATAATGTTGCAGGAATATATTCCTCTCGGACAACGTGTTAAATCATTCGTTGTAGAATATAACCAGGCAGGCGAATGGCTCCCAGTGAAGCTCAATGAGGAGACTACCACTATCGGATATAAACGTCTTCTTCGTTTCGAAACAGTCACAACAGATAAGATTCGTGTCCGTTTTACCGATTCGCGAGCTTGCCTCTGTATCAATAACATAGAAGCCTATTATGCAGGAGAGACTTCCGATACATATACTGCAAAAGCAGAAGAGTTGAAGAGTTATCCGTTCACGCTCGTCGGAGTAAATGCGGAGGAAGCACAGAAATGTATGGATAAAAACAATCAGACCACCTGCTTCGTCAACGGAAATACATTATTGATTGATTTAGGAGAGGAACGCACAATCACCTCATTCCATTATCTCCCCGACCAGAGTGAATATAATAAAGGAATAATCAGTTCTTATGAAATCTCTGTCGGCACGGAGAGTAATGCTGTCAATCAGGTAGTAGCCAAAGATGAATTTTCCAATATAAAGAATAATCCGATTCTGCAATCGGTTTACTTTACTCCGGTTAACGCCCGCTATGTTCAATTGAAAGCAACACGGATGATCCATGACGGAGAACCAATGGGATTGGCCGAAATCGGTATACAATAAAAGTATTGGTATACAAATAACAATAAAATAGATTCAGTCACATTCTGCCTCTTTTTTGAGGTGTAAAACACTTCTCTTAAAAGTAGAATATGGCTGAATATACATTAATAAAAGCCTTAAATATCAGACAATATGGCGCAAGAACCAAGAATCATTGTAGAAAAGGAAAACTATACTCTCCGCACCTGGCAAACAGAAGATGCTGCGTCATTAACCCAATACATCAATAATAAAAAGATTTGGGATAACTGTCGTGACGGCCTCCCCTATCCATACGCTCAAGAAGATGCACAAACTTTTCTCGCTATAGTACAAGCCAAAGAAGGTATTCACGATTTTTGCATTGAAGTAAACGGAGAAGCAGTCGGAAGCATTGGTTTTATGCCTTGTGCAGATGTAGAACGCTTTAATGCCGAAGTAGGCTACTGGATTGGAGAACCTTTTTGGAACCGGGGAATCGTAACTGACGCCCTGAAAGAAGCAATCAGTTATTATTTCGAGCATACAGATAAAGTACGCATATTCGCACTTGTTTTCGAACATAACACAGCTTCCATGCGCGTATTGGAGAAAGCTGGATTTGTAAAAGCCGGAGTGATGCGAAAGGCTATTTTCAAGAATGAGAACTTCATAGACGCACATTATTACGAACTAATCAAATAATTTTAAATCCTTCAACCTGTGGATTTTGCACTCGGTTTTCTTATCAGAGCCAAACGTTTGAGTCATGTTATCATCACTCTTACATTCATCTTCCAGGAAGCAAGCATCTCATCTGACAAACACTCGCATTTCATATGCTTTTCCCTTATTGTTTATGTGTCTTTGCTTAATAGTTGTCAAGAGCTCACCATTGTGAACAAACAGGCTATCAGTTGTAAACAAAAACGTTCACAGACGTAAACAGCTTTGTTCACATAGGTGAGCCCTTGCAAAGCATTAGAGCTTAACAAAAGAACTACTAAGCATTAACGCATAAATACCTAAGAGAATACATAACAAGAACAGTTACTTTAAAACAAACATAAAGTGATGCCAATATTGTTTTGGGTGAGGGTAACTTTTTACCCTCACCTACCCTCACCTTTACCCTCACGCCTACAACCCCGATGAATAAATGGATTGAGCCAGAGGGTGAGGGTGTGAGGGTAAAAGTATCACCAACTTAATAGGAAGAAGAATGAAAGGTTTATGGATGCACATTCATTATAAGTTATTAAAGAGGAATCCTGAATTAAATCTATAAAAACCCTCCTATTTTGCTCAAAATTCTTAAACCTGTGCATTTTTTACTCGGATTTCTTGTCAGAACCAAGCGTTTGAGTAAATTTGCAAGCTGATAGTTAACCGGATAGTTTGGATAGCAAGAGATTACTACTTGACTACTGGCTGCTAACTTGTAGAAATACTAATACTAAAATTTATAGCATGAGTTTGAAAATTGTTGTATTGGCAAAACAAGTTCCCGACACACGTAACGTTGGGAAAGATGCCATGAAAGCCGACGGAACGATTAACCGTGCGGCACTCCCCGCCATCTTCAACCCCGAAGACCTGAATGCTCTCGAGCAAGCTCTCCGATTGAAAGATGCTCATCCAGGCTCTACCGTAACCGTTCTGACAATGGGACCGGGACGGGCAGCCGACATTATTCGTGAAGGACTTTTCCGTGGTGCAGATAACGGTTACTTATTAACCGACCGTGCTTTTGCTGGTGCAGACACACTGGCTACGTCTTATGCACTTGCCACTGCCATCCGCAAAATCGGTGACTGTGACATTATTATCGGTGGTCGCCAGGCAATCGACGGTGACACGGCACAGGTAGGTCCGCAGGTAGCAGAAAAGCTGGGATTGACGCAAATCACATACGCAGAAGAAATTCTGGAAGTGGGCGATGGTAAGATCAAGGTGAAACGCCACATCGACGGTGGGGTTGAAACTGTAGAAGGCCCGCTGCCTATCGTGATTACTGTCAACGGTTCTGCAGCTCCTTGCCGTCCGCGTAACGCTAAATTGGTTCAGAAATACAAACATGCCAAAACTGTTACTGAAAAACAACAAGGCAATCTTGATTATACAGACTTGTATGACAAACGCGATTATCTGAATCTGGCAGAATGGAGCGTAGCCGACGTAAACGGTGATCTCGCACAATGCGGTCTGTCCGGTTCGCCGACAAAAGTGAAAGCCATCCAGAACATCGTGTTCCAGGCTAAAGAGAGCAAAACCATCAGCGGCAGTGACCGTGACGTGGAAGACCTGATTGTTGAACTATTAGCTAACCACACCATCGGATAATCATGAATAACTTATTTGTATATTGCGAAATAGAAGAAGGTAACGTTTTAGACGTCAGCCTCGAACTTCTGACCAAAGGTCGTTCGTTAGCCAACCAGTTGAACTGTCAGCTCGAAGCGGTGGTTGCCGGAACCGGCCTCAAAGATATTGAAAAACAAATCCTTCCTTACGGAGTAGACAAACTTCACGTTTTCGACGGCGAAGGACTTTACCCTTACACTTCACTTCCTCACACAGCTATCCTGGTGAACCTTTTCAAAGAAGAACAGCCACAAATCTGTCTGATGGGTGCCACTGTGATCGGTCGTGACCTCGGTCCGCGCGTTTCTTCTGCTTTGACCAGCGGACTGACTGCCGACTGTACTTCACTTGAAATCGGTGACCACGAAGACAAAAAAGAAGGTAAGACCTACAAGAACCTGTTGTATCAGATCCGTCCGGCATTCGGCGGTAACATCGTTGCTACGATTGTGAACCCGGAACACCGCCCGCAGATGGCAACCGTTCGCGAAGGTGTGATGAAGAAAGAAATCCTCTCTCCGACTTATCAGGGAGAAGTGATCCGTCACGATGTGAAAAAGTATGTAGCTGATACGGACTATGTAGTGAAAGTAATCGAACGCCACGTAGAAAAGGCAAAGAACAACTTGAAAGGTTCTCCGATTATCGTAGCCGGTGGATACGGTGTAGGTTCGAAAGAAAACTTCGACCTGTTGTTCGACCTCGCTAAAGAACTTCACGCAGAAGTAGGCGCCAGCCGTGCTGCTGTTGACGCTGGTTTCGCAGATCACGATCGCCAGATCGGTCAGACAGGTGTTACGGTTCGTCCGAAACTCTACATCGCTTGCGGTATCTCCGGACAAATCCAACATATTGCCGGTATGCAGGAAAGCGGTATCATCATCTCTATCAACAACGACCCTGAAGCTCCTATCAATACGATTGCAGATTATGTAATCAACGGAACAATCGAAGAAGTTGTACCGAAGATGATTAAGTATTATAAACAAAATAGCAAGTAAGGAAAGATGGCCAATTATTATACAGACATACCGGAACTCAAGTATCACTTGAACAATCCGATGATGAAACGTATTTGCGAACTCAAAGAACGCAACTACAGAGATAAAGATGAATTCGATTATGCTCCGATGGACTTCGAAGATGCTGTAGACTCTTATGATAAAGTGTTGGAGATTACCGGAGAAATCACAGGAGAAATCATTGCCCCTAACGCAGAAGGTGTAGACGAAGAAGGTCCTCACTGTGCCAATGGTCGCGTAGAATATGCTTCAGGAACCAAACAAAACCTGGACGCAATGGTGAAAGCCGGCTTGAACGGTATGACCATGCCACGCAAATTCGGCGGTCTGAACTTCCCGATCACCCCGTACACCATGTGCGCAGAAATCGTGGCTGCTGCCGACGCAGGTTTCGGAAACATCTGGTCATTGCAAGACTGTATCGAAACCCTTTATGAGTTTGGTAACTCCGACCAACACAGCCGCTTTATCCCACGCATCTGCCAAGGCGAAACGATGTCTATGGACTTGACAGAACCGGACGCAGGTTCCGACCTACAATCTGTTATGCTGAAAGCTACTTACAGCGAAAAAGACGGATGCTGGTTGCTGAATGGTGTGAAACGTTTCATCACAAATGGTGACGCGGATATTCACCTCGTACTGGCACGTTCGGAAGAAGGAACAAGAGACGGTCGTGGTTTGTCCATGTTCATCTATGACAAGCGTCAGGGTGGCGTGAACGTACGTCGTATCGAAAACAAACTCGGTATCCACGGTTCTCCTACTTGCGAACTGGTATATAAGAATGCAAAAGCCGAACTTTGCGGTGACCGCAAACTCGGTTTGATTAAATACGTAATGGCTCTGATGAACGGTGCCCGCCTAGGTATTGCCGCACAATCTGTAGGATTGAGCCAGGCAGCTTACAATGAAGGTTTGGCTTATGCCAAAGACCGTAAGCAGTTCGGAAAAGCAATTATCGAATTCCCGGCTGTGTATGACATGCTGGCTATCATGAAAGGTAAACTGGATGCCGGACGTGCTTTACTGTATCAAACATCTCGCTATGTTGACATCTACAAAGCATTGGATGACATCGCCCGCGAACGTAAACTGACTCCGGAAGAACGCCAGGAACAGAAGAAATATGCTAAATTAGCAGACAGCTTTACTCCGCTGGCTAAAGGTATGAACTCTGAATATGCAAACCAAAACGCTTACGACTGTATTCAGATTCACGGTGGTTCAGGTTTCATGATGGAATATGCTTGCCAACGCATCTATCGCGACGCACGTATCACCAGCATCTACGAAGGAACTACCCAGTTGCAGACTGTAGCCGCTATCCGTTACGTGACCAATGGTTCTTACATCGCTACTATCCGCGAGTTCGAAGCCATTCCTTGCTCACCGGAAATGGAACCGCTGATGTCTCGCCTGAAAAAGATGGCTGACAAATTCGAAGCAAGCACCAATGCAGTGAAAGAAGTACAAGACCAGGAATTGCTTGACTTCACCGCTCGCAAACTGGTGGAAATGGCTGCTGACATTATCATGTGCCACCTGCTGATCCAAGATGCCAGCAAGTCTTCCGAACTGTTCTCCAAATCTGCACACGTATATTTGAACTATGCAGAAGCGGAAGTAGAAAAGCACTCAAACTTCATCGAAAACTTTGATAAAGAAGACTTGGCTTTCTACAAAAAATAATAAATCATCTATCAAATCTCATAAAAGCATCCCTTCTTACGAAGTGGATGCTTTTTTATTTGTCACATTCTATTATTTTTCATTATTATTCTATACATTTGTCAGTGAGATCAGTAATTTTTTAATCGACGACTCTATATAAGAATAGAAATATGGCACTCAAACCTTCATATAACGACAAACTGCATTTACCGGGTTTATCAAAAACAGAAATCCTTATACTGGCTCTCGAAGCTTCGCAAAAGCTGGAGTGGAATATCGAGGAAGTGACTCTGGAAGGAGCACGATTCGAGGTTCCGTTCAATATGTATTCCCGTGGAGAGGAAATAACCTTTACCATAGAACAGGGAAGCGACGGAGAAGTAGCTGTCCGCAGCCAATCTTCTTCCATACAACTTGTAGACTATGGAAAGAACAGAAAAAACATACAAAAACTACGGGAGACGATGGAGGATATAAAAGTATCCCTTACCCCGGAAGAGCTGACCCAAAAGGCTAAAGATTTCGAGGAAGAGTATAACCGTCCGCTCACAGAAGAAGAGAAAGCCTATTTGGAGGAAGAAAAGAAGAGGAACTCTTTCTGGTCGTTCTTCATTCCCCGCAAAGGTTTTATGGCAACGCCCATCCTGATAGACCTCAACATCCTTGTATTTATTGTGATGGTTGCATCCGGAGTGGGAATCATGTCTCCTTCCACCTTATCACTGCTGAAATGGGGAGCCGACTTCGGACCGTTGACACTAACAGGCGACTGGTGGCGTGCAGTGACCTGTAACTTCATACACATCGGAGCTTTTCATCTCCTGATGAATATGTATGCTTTCATGTATGTAGGACTTCTACTGGAAGGACTGATAGGAAGCCGTCGTATGTTCATGTCTTATTTACTGACCGGACTATGTTCGGCGGCATTCAGTCTTTATATGCACGGCGAGACAATCAGTGCCGGAGCCTCCGGAGCCATCTTCGGACTTTACGGTATATTCCTCGCCTTCCTGTTCTTCCATCGCATCGCAAAGGAACAACGGAAAGCATTATTGACCAGTATCCTTATTTTTGTCGGTTACAATCTGGTTTACGGCATGAAAGCGGGGATTGATAACGCCGCACATATTGGCGGGTTATTAAGCGGTTTCCTACTGGGAATCATCTATGTGTGCAGCTATAAATTTGAAAAAGCTGATGCGCAACGCACCGTTTCAATCCTTGGAGAGCTTGGTGTCTTTTGCATTTTCCTGTTCAGCTTCTTGATACTTTGCAAGAACGTTCCCCCTCTTTATCAAGACATACGCGGCGAATGGGAAAGCGGTATTGTAGAAGCCTATCTGAATGGTGAACTGGAAGAAGAAAACGAAGATGGCAACCAATCGGACATGGAGACTGTCGACAGTTCCTCTACCAGTCAATATCCTCCATACGTTCCGGCAGGCAATAACGATACGTGGCTTTCTTATTACGACGCAGAAACAAATTTCAGCTGCCAGTATCCTACTAACTGGAGGAAAATAACAGGAGCGAAAGGATTAACTCCCAACGCACAACCTCCGTTACTCAAGCTCGTTAATGGTGCCAACCAACTGACGGTTACAGCCCTTACCTACGATACACAAAAAGAGTTTGAACATATAAAGAAGTTATCGCTCACTCTCCCGCGAAATGCACAAGGGCAACCATCAGAAGACTATAAAAAGACCGATGTCAACATGAACGGACTCCCCATGACAAAGATCACGAATCCGCTGCACATCGGAGCTCCTGATGAGCCGGGAGAAGATATACAACAAATTGTATTACACTATTTCCAAGAGAGTAAGAAACGAACTTTTACCATTGTCATGCTTGTCTATGATGAAGAAGCCGAAACCGATCTGAATGCTATAGCATCAAGTGTTCAGATCACTCAATAAAGAGAATATGAGAGTATATATCCAAGTCAAACAGTTAGGAAAGCGAAAGTGCAGCATCGAAAAGATTCCTGTCGATTTTCCTGTTCCGCCTGTCGATGTACAGGGGTTGATTGAAGCCATCGTCAGTTGGCAAGTCAGTGAATATAATGAACGCTTGCAACAAAGCGAAGTACTGAAATACCTCACGCAGGAAGAAGTGGAAAATAAAGCAACTTCCGGTAAAGTTGGGTTTGCAGTAAACTATAACGGCAAACCTGCCGCAGAAGTAGAAGCAATCACCAATGCCCTGCAATCTTACGAGGACGGAATTTTCCGTATCTTCATTGACGATACGGAAACTGGAGACTTATCCTCTCCCACCGGACTCAAAGAAGAATCTACCATCACTTTCATCCGGCTGGCCATGCTGTCGGGAAGACTTTGGTAATCATTTTCTTATAAACACACTTAAAACGAAAATAATCATGAGACTTATTTATAATGAAGCATTAAACAAACGGATTGCTCCGTACCTGGAAAGGTTAACGAAAAAGAGAACCAGTTTAGACAAAGAGACAATGACACTGTTGGATGTATTTATGCAATACTTCAACATGGACACCCGGTATGGCGCATACAGCGATAAACTAGAGCCTTGCATCATACATATTATTCAGAAAGAAAAAATTAAGAGTGTTGCCAATCTTTTTGATGGAAAGTTGAACAAAGTGCTCCGTTATCTATTGGGAGACGAATATGCTAACCTGTTCCACACCTATCTGAAACTCAAAGCACGGTGTCCGTACACTCATGGATATTCGCGCCGGTCACAGCGGTCGACGAATCCTCTTCTGCATTTCAGTCACATCATAGATGCGCTGACGGAATTTCTAAAACTACGTGCCACCGGATTCAGCGAACAAGCCATACTGAACGGAGGAAACAATCCGGAAGAAATAGAGACATACAAGGATGCGATGAACTGCCCAAACTGGATGGCCGCCCAAATAGCAGAAGGCAACCAGACTGTCATTGCACACCTCAACAACGTATTGACCAGCGAAAATAATGCCAACCGCCTCAATCAAGGACATCTCCAGGCTATCGCAGTGAGCGGTTACCGCCCGCTGCTGGAACTGGAAGGGAAGTTACTGCTGGCAGCCAAACTGCAGGAAGGTCTCCGTCAGGCTATCGTGGAAACGATGGACGAAGGATGTCCCGAAAGTTATCTCCATCTGTTCTCGGTTATCTGCGACAACGGCCTGCAACGATTTGCCTCCGTGAAACGCGGCATTGCAGTCAGCACGGGTATCGGAGAACAAGACAGCAGCGAGCGTATCACCAACAAATATGTGGAACTGATCCGCCGTTTTCTGAACGACCGGGAAGAAGCACGCAAAGCCCTCCAAAGCAAAGATACAGTCGAACTCTATCTGGCTCTATGGAGTATCGGATTCTATAATACGGAAGAAATCCAGGCACTCGTTCCGGGAATGATTAAAGACGGTGCCAAATATCAGGTACAGACATTACTTTACTTTTTACGCTGTACGCAATACTCCGGCATGAACCACCGCATCAGTAAAGATGCTTTTGAAAAATGGTACAACGAACCGTCGGTAGTGGCGGCTATTCTGCCGCTGTATCTGTCCGGACTCTATCTTAGCCGATACGGAGGACATAAGGACACCCCGTCACTCTATGATTATTTTGATAGCAAAGAAGAGGCGATCCGCCATTATGGATATCTGAAAAACGTCTATCAGTCCATCTCTGCCAAAGAGATTTATTCTCCTTATGTATTCCCATGGGACAGTGCAGAGCTCACCCGTTCGGAAATCGTTCTCAAGATGGCGTATATTACCTGGATGACCGACGACTCTGCATTGAAAGACGATCTTTGCACCTGTCTGCCCTCTTTGGATACCTATATGCGGGCAGGCTATATCGGTGTCGTATTAAATCCACCGACTAGCCATTTACAGGAAGAATATGTGTTGCAATCACTGGGCGACCGTTCGCTGGACGTCCGTGACGAAGCCTACAAAGTCTTGTCCGAGATGACCCTGTCGCCCGAACAGAATCAGAAAGTAGAAGAGTTGCTGCGCTTCAAATATAGTGAGATGCGTATCAACGCCATCAATCTATTGATGAAACAGCCGAAAGAACAATTGTCCGGCAGCATCCGCCGCTTACTAACGGACAAAGTGGCCGAACGCCGCCTGGCCGGATTGGATATGATGAAGACTATCCACAATATAGAATTCCTGCAAGATACCTATCAGGAACTGATCCCCACCGTCAAAGAAATTCAGAAACCGAACGCGAAAGAAAGAGTGTTGATAGAATCTTTGATTGGCGACGGAACGGAAAAGAGCACCGTACAGCACTATACGAAAGATAACGGATTCGGTCTGTACGACCCGGCTCTTGAAGTCAGTCTGCCGGAGATTACCCAGGATAAAGGATTCAACGTGAAAAAAGCATTCGAATTCATTTGTTTCGGAAGGGCTAAACTTGTATTTAAAAAACTAAGCAAATACATCGAAACCTATAAGAACGAAGAGTTCAAGAATGGATATGGAGAAGCACGCCTGGTAGGAAACAGTGTCCTGATAAACTGGAGTAACTACGGAGGATTGAGCGGACTCGGTTTCCCGGAACTATGGAAGACCTTCTACGAAGAAGAAATAGGAAGCTATGACAAATTACTGATGATGAGTTTCATGCTTGCATCGACAGGCACTCCTAAAGACGATGACGACTACGATGAAGAGGATGAGGAAGACATCAAGGCAGACCAGAAATCAAGCAATACTTTCGAGCCGCTTGTCAACCGGATGTATGCCGGCATCACTTACCGCGGATTGCAGAAGGAGCTCCGCAAGATGCCTTACTACGAACAGATGAGTGATATTATCGAAGCATTGTCATACGAGTATAAAGACGAAGCAGTCTACCAACGATTGGCTGTCAATATGCTGCTCCAACTGTTGCCTTTGCTGAACACCAAAAACATTTTCCGTCAGTACACCAACAAGCATGCATGGCTTCGGGACAAACTGGAATATGGAGAAAAAGAGATCGTTTACCCGATACATAACAACAAGTTCGTGAATTTCTGGCTTGAAATGCCTCAAAAGCCCATGAGTGATGATCTGTTTATCCGCTACTTCACGGTGCGCTATCAACTTTACAAGCTCACCAACTACATGGAACACACACCCGAACTGGAGGAAACAGACTCTTACCTGCATGCCACGGACTTCGCCCGTGCATGGATGCTCGGAATCATCCCGACAGAAGAAGTATACCGCGAAATGATGGGACGTATCAGCTCGCCCGCCCAGATCAAGGCAATCACCACGGTATTGAACGACAATGTTCGTTTCAATAAGGAAAAAGAAAGATACGCCGACATCAAAAACGTTGATTTCTCTCTCTTCCGTTCTCTTGCACAGAAGATAGTAGACCGGATTCTTGAAATCGAACTAAAACGAGGAGACTCCGAGACACAAGTTACCAGCCTTGCAGAGGAATTAAGTTATATTTATGGAGCAGACAAATTTATCCACATTCTGCAAGCATTCGGCAAAGATACTTTCATACGCGACAGCTACAACTGGGGCAGTACCAAGCGAGGCGTATTGAGCAGCTTGCTCCATGCTTGCCATCCCCTGCCGACAGATACCAGCGAAAATCTGAAGAAACTGGCGAAACAAGCCGAAATCAGTGACGAGCGACTGGTAGAAGCCGCCATGTTTGCTCCGCAATGGATTGAACTGACCGAAAAGGCAATAGGCTGGAAAGGACTGACAAGTGCTGCCTATTATTTCCACGCCCATACCAATGAAACATGTGACGACAAGAAGAAAGCGATCATCGCCCGCTACACTCCTATCGACGTGGAAGACTTGCGGGAAGGCGCTTTTGATATCGACTGGTTCAAGGATGCGTTTAAGACAATTGGCAAACAACGCTTCGAAGTGGTCTACAATGCCGCCAAATATATCTCATGCAGCAATAGCCATACCCGTGCCCGCAAGTTTGCCGATGCCACCAACGGCGCAGTAAAGGCGGCAGATGTAAAGAAAGAAATAATAGCCAAACGCAACAAAGACTTATTGATGAGCTACGGCCTCATCCCATTGGGACGGAAACCGGACAAAGAACTGCTGGATCGTTATCAATACCTGCAAAAGTTCCTGAAAGAGAGTAAGGAATTCGGTGCTCAAAGACAGGAAAGCGAAAAGAAAGCGGTAAACATCGCCCTGCAAAACCTGGCGCGTAACTCCGGCTATGGAGACGTTACCCGTCTGACCTGGAGCATGGAAACGGAACTAATCAAAGAACTTCTCCCCTACCTGTCTCCCAAAGAGATAGACGGCGTAGAAGTGTATGTACAAATCAACGAGGAAGGCAAATCTGAGATGAGGCAAATCAAAGACGGCAAAGAGCTCAACAGTATGCCTGCCAAACTGAAAAAACATCCGTATATAGAAGAACTGAAAGCGGTACACAAAAAGCTGAAAGACCAGTACACCCGTTCCCGCGTGATGCTGGAACAGGCGATGGAAGACTGTACCCGTTTTGAAGAAAACGAATTGCGCAAGTTGATGCAAAACCCTGTCATCTGGCCATTGTTGAAACATCTTGTCTTTATCTGTAACGGACAGACGGGCTTCTACACCGATGGATTGCTGGTGACTGTAAATGCCATTTGCCTCCCGTTAAAACCGAAAGACGAGTTACGCATCGCCCATCCCACAGACTTGTACGCAAGCGGTGACTGGCATGCTTATCAGAAATTTCTGTTCGATAAAGCAATCCGCCAACCTTTCAAACAGGTATTCCGTGAGCTCTATGTTCCGACTCCGGAAGAAGTGGAAGCCACTCAATCCCGCCGTTACGCCGGCAATCAGATTCAACCGCAGAAAACGGTTGCCGTACTGAAAGGCCGTCGCTGGGTAGCCGACTATGAAGACGGTCTTCAAAAGATCTATTACAAAGAGAACATCATCGCCACCATCTATGCTATGGCAGACTGGTTCTCTCCGGCCGACATCGAAGCTCCGACATTAGAATATGTCTGCTTCCACAACCGCAAGGATTACAAGCTGATGAAAATCTCGGAGATTCCTCCTGTCATCTTCTCGGAAGTGATGAGGGACGTAGACTTGGCAGTAAGTGTAGCCCATGCCGGAAGCGTCGATCCGGAAACCAGCCACTCTACCATCGAGATGCGCAGCGTGCTGGTGGAACTGACAATGCCGTTGTTCCATTTCAAGAACGTGAAGATAAAAGGAAGTTTTGCCCACATTGAAGGCAAACTGGGTAAATACAATATCCATCTGGGCAGCGGCGTGATTCATCAGGAAGGCGGCGCGCAGATTGCCGTCCTTCCGGTACATTCGCAAAATCGCGGACGTCTGTTCCTGCCTTTTGTAGATGAAGATCCGAAGACAGCCGAGATATTGACTAAGATTATCTTCTTTGCAGAAGACGATAAGATAAAAGACCCGAGCATCCTGAATCAAATCAAATAGAAAAGAGATGGCAGAAAATTTATTAATCAGTACAGGAAATAAGGAAGAGAAATACCGGGAGTTACTTCCGCAACTGCACGCTCTAGTAAGTACGGAAACAGATCTCATAGCCAATCTTGCCAACATTGCGGCAGCGCTAAAACAGACTTTCGGTTTCTTCTGGGTAGGTTTTTACCTTGTGAAAGAGGATGAACTCGTACTTGGTCCGTTTCAAGGCCCCATTGCCTGTACCCGCATCCGCTTCGGCAGAGGAGTTTGCGGCACAGCCTGGAAAGAGGTCCGGACACTGATTGTTCCTGATGTAGAACAATTTCCCGGACACATCGCTTGTAGTTCGGACTCTAAATCGGAAATAGTAGTACCGATCATCCAACAGGGTGAAGTCGTTGGAGTGCTGGATATTGACAGTGATGCACTGGATAGTTTCGACACCATCGACGCACGCTATCTGGAAGAGATTTGTACGTATATCGGATAAGTTGACGACCGTGCAAACGTCCTGAAAAAACGGAGGCTCTGATTGAATGAATCAGAACCTCCGTTTACTATAAATAGAGCCTCTGTTCAGATCAAACAGAGGCTCTATTTTTTTACCAGTCCATATCTTCTATTTCCCGTTCCCGGTACAGTAGAAGTTGTTTGCGAAGCGAACTCATCTCGCGTCTCATATCTTCCATCCTTTCCAGCAAATGATGAATAGCATCGATACCTTCCATATTGATGGATAAGTCGTAGTACATTCTGCTGTAACGCTCCACGTTCGGGAGTTCCGACAAAAGCAGATAATGTTCACCGCCTTCGGTATGTACGTTAATCAAACCGCCCTCTTCCAACAAGTCGATGAATGAAGGCTCAATATGACATTTGTGACAGTATTCACTGACAATAATTAATTCGGTCTGCATAGTACTCATTCATTTTAGTTCATACTCTGTAATTGACGGAACAACTCTTTCTGTTTGTCGGTCAAGTTCGTAGGAATCTTGACGGAATAGGTCACAATCAAGTCACCGAATTGTCCTTCCTTCTTATAAACCGGGAATCCCTTACCTTTCAGACGGACTTTCGTACCGTTCTGTGTTTCCGGTTTTATCTTCAGTTTCACTTTACCATCCAGCGTGTCGATCACTTTTTCACCACCCAATACAGCAGAGTAAAGGTCTACTTCCACATCTACGTACAGATCGTCGCCCAAGCGTTTGAACACCGGGTCTTCGGCTATCACGAACGTAATGTACAAGTCGCCCGCAGGTCCTCCGTTGATACCTTCGGCTCCGTAGCCCTTCAGTTTGATTACCTGTCCGTCGGCTACACCGGCAGGGATGGTGATACGCACTTGTTTGCCATTTACGGTCAATATCTGCTTATGCGTTTGAGCTGCATCACGAAGGGAAAGATGAAGTTCGGCATTAAAGTCCTGTCCGCGGAATCCCGCAGAGCCTTGTCCTCTTCCTCCCCGATGTCCGAACATTGATTCGAAGAAATCGGAAAATCCACTGGCATTGCCACCGGAGAATCCCTCTCCATCGGAGCTATACCAATAACTTCCGCTACCATCGGAGAAACCTTGACCCGCACCGCCGAATCCGCCGAAACCTCCCGCACCGCCATAGCCTCCGGCTTGTTGCTGTGCACGTTTCTGCGCTTCGAATTCATCGGCATGTTTCCAATGTTCTCCGTACTCGTCGTACTTTTTACGTTTCTCGGGATCACTTAGTACTTCATTGGCTTCATTGATTTCCTGAAACTTATCCTTTGCACTCGGGTCATTAGGATTCAAGTCAGGATGATACTTTCGGGCCAACTTACGAAAAGCCTTTTTGATATCATTCTGCGAAGCACTTTTGTCTACTCCAAGAATCTTGTAATAATCTATATAGGCCATGTTTTATGAATTTAATCGTTCATACATCATACGGCAAATAACACACCAATCACGCTTTTGGATGCAAAATTTAACAAGGATTAAGAGCTTAATATTAATACTTTATATTCCTCTTTTCCAGCATCCGGAAGTCTTGCTTCTTCATGCCCAAATCATCCAGCGGACGGGGTTCGTTGTGATCGTTCAGATAAACTCTCGGTTTCATGGTGTAGTGCGGAGCCGTTACAGACTGCGAATCATTCCGGTAAGAAGTTTCTATTCCGCCTAAAGACAACATGGTCGGGAAGAAAGAGCTGCTGGAAGAAACATTCTTATCCTTATTATCAATGGCGGTATCCCAGTATTCGGGATAAGTTTCGCGATAGTTGTCGGACATCCAGATGAGGAACGGTACGTGAAGTTGATAATAAGAAGGTACGGGAGAAGCATGGAGAAACAGATGGCGGGAATCGTCGAAAATATCCTCACCATGATCGGAAGTGTAGAGCATGGCGGCATCTATCTGCTGTTTTTCCAACATGTGGATTAGGCGTGACAAGAAACCGTCCGTATAACGGATGGAGTTGTCATAGGCATTGACCAGATTATCCCGGTATTTTCTTTCTGCTTCCATCGGATAATCGGGCGTAAAGAAAGCACTCTCCGACGGGTAACGTTCGCGGTAGTTAAAGTGAGAGCCGTAGGTGTGGAGCACGATAAATTGTTTCGTCGCACCTTTAGCCAGTTCCTGCTCCACCAGTTTCAGAAGTTCGTCGTCAGAAGGATTGTAGGAGGATCTGACAGAATCTTCTTTTATAAAATCGTACGTATCGGCTTCCATCCCGAAGAAATCGATAAACGAATGGTTGTAACGTTGGTTGGAGAAAAAGGCTGTCCGGAAACCTGCCTCTTTGAAAGCGGTAATGATTCCTTTCTGATGATAAATAGAATCGTAGTTGCAGGCGGTAACGTCCGACATCAACATGGGGACACTTTTATGTGTCGTATTCGACTCTGTCAGTACTTTCGGGAAAGCAATCAGACCCGTTTGCCGGGATAAGAGTGGGGTTGTTTCACGTTCGTAACCATATAATTGCCAGTTCAGGGCACGGGAGGTTTCTCCCACGACCATTACGTATACTTCCCGTTTTTCTTTCGGATGCGTAGGCTGGGCATGGAAAGTAAAATCCTTTGAAGTACGGTGATAATTCTGCGTCAAGGCGTTTCGTTGGAAGGCAAGACCCACGTTATAACACACGTTTAGTGGATATAAATCGGACTTCAACTCATATCCGGGGTCCTGCACATAGGCTCCGGCAAGGCTAAGGAGGGAAATCCCAAAGACTATGGAGGCTCTCTTCCGTTCTCTGCGGATAAATTCTGCCGTAAGTTTCCGCTTACGTACAATTGAAATGGTCCCTAATATCAGAGCAGGTACGTAGAGTATGATTACAGCAATAATGGCAGGTGTGAGATTATCAAGCAGTTCCAGGGCTTCACTTGAATTGGTAGTCACCAGGTTCAGAAACATATCGACAGCGATAATGGACTGGCCGAACAAATAAAGCAATACAATCTGAAAGGCTCCGAAAAACAGGAACAGGAATAAAATCCAAAGCATCTTGCCACAGTTTCTCGACAAAGTCATCAACAGATAATAGCAGCCGAAAGGCAAAAGCACATTACACACCTTTGCCATCAACGGTAAAGGCTCCGTCAAACAGAGCACAAGGTTAGGTACTATCAAGATGAAGAGGAACAGATAAAACAAATGCTCCTGATTCTCCAACCAATTCTTTATATTCTTAAAAAGCTTCATTGATATTAAAAATAAATCCGGTCTGGTGTTTGCCAAACCCTAAATCCAAACGTACATTTACTCTCTTCTTAAATTCCCAACGATAACCGAAACCATAATTAGGCAGAATATGCTTCGAAGTAAACTCGGAAAGTCGTGGAAAAATCGTTCCCGCTCCTGCCCATACAGCTACTCCATTCCGTTTCCAGACGTGCTGCCGGAGTTCTATTTGCGCATCCATTGCTCCCTTGTCCCGATAGCGTCCTTCGTAATATCCGCGCATGGAGTAAGAGCTTCCCAGCGTTGCCATCAATCCCCACGGGGTATCGCCATAGGTAAGCAATGTATGGAATTGTCCTGCCAACACTCCGCCTTTCCATACCGGCTGATAATAGCTGGTAGTCAGTTCTGTGCTGCTAAAAGCATATTTATTGCCGAGAAAAGCCGGGCTGAATCGCTGGTCTATCCGCAAGTAATAGCCGTGAGATGCATTTGTCAGGAAATCACGTGAATCGTAAAGGAGGGAAAGTCCCAGACTGGTATTGGTAGTCCGTGCCGCCATTCCTTCCCATAGTTCCGGTTTATCAAAGTCCCGCCCATCAATATAATCGAATATGGCCATCGGGCCGATGTAGAAGTTCTTTGCCAGTCGAAACATAAAATCGACTTTCACCTGTGCCTGAAAGCGTTTATAATCGCTTTCATTATCAGAGTTGGCTCCATTGTCATATCCCCGTCCCCAATACAGGCTGGGGAAAGAATAGAAATAGAGATTGTAATTCAAGCGGTATTTGTCTTGCGGAAACAGATGGTTCCCACGGACTCCCAACAGGTAGAAGCCGACAGTCGACACATCTCCGTAAAGAGAAACATTGGAGGGAGGAAGAAGCGAATCAATCCGATCGGTGCGATATAGTCCGGCCGCAACCAGTCCGAGCCCGAACTTGGTGTCACTGGAATAGTGAGGACCGCCTATCACACTGAAATCAAACTTTTTATTCTTCTTTTCCTTATTGGCGTCATTGAAGTAATCAAGAAACTTTTTGAAGAAGTTGCGCTTTGCCGGAACAGAATCTTCCATGGTTACAAGTACAGAATCCTCCGGCAGTTCAATTTTAGTAGAATGCAGCTGCGCGCCCAATGGGGTTTGTGTCAATAACAAAATCGCGAATATGATTAGCCTGTTCTGTCTAGTATTCATAATCATAAGAAGTAGAAAACTTTGCGGACAAAGTTAATTTCAAACTTCTTATTACAACAGAGTTTCAGGCGCTTTTGTTGTCCTGAATTTCCTTTTTAACGTTTCAAAAGTCTTATAAACTCGTCTACATCTTCTTCTGTCGTATCAAAAGAAGTTACCAAGCGGATTTCATCCTTCTCTTCGTTCCAGAAATAAAAGAAATAAGACTTCAGCATCCGGTCGATAACCGGGCGGGGCATGGTGAGGAATAGTTGGTTGCTCTCGGCCTTTTGAGTAAAAGTGACTTCGGGCAATTTCTCTAATTCCGCACGAAGTTTGGCAGCCATCGCATTGGCGTGACTGGCATTCTTCAACCAAAGGTCGTCTGTGAGATATGCCGTAAACTGGCAAGAGAGGTAACGCATCTTCGAAGCGAGCTGGGCGGATTGCTTCCGGATGAAACGGGCTTCCGATTGCAGGTCTTCATTAAATACAATCACGCACTCTCCCATCATCAGTCCGTTCTTTGTTCCGCCGAAACTAAGAATATCGACTCCGCAATCCACCGTCAGTTCTTTAAGGGAAAGATTCAGGGCGGCACAGGCATTGGCTATTCTGGCTCCGTCCATGTGTACATACATACCATTCAGATGGGCAAAGTCAGTCAGGCGTTTCAACTCTTCGGGAGTGTAGATGGTACCAAGTTCGGTGCATTGGGAGATGTAGAGAGCTCTGGGTTGCGAATGGTGTTGATCGCCAAAACCGTGCAGGTAAGGTTGCATCAAATCCGGGGTAAGTTTACCGTCGGGAGTAGCAATCGGACGAATCTGACAACCTGTCATTTTCACGGGAGAGCCACACTCATCTACATAGATATGAGCAGTTTCCGCGCAAAAGATGGAATGATACGGGCGGGTCATCAGCTGCAATGCTACCACATTGCTGCCTGTTCCGTTGAATACAAACAAGGGAACACAGTTCGGGGTGAAGGTTTCTTCAATCTTCGCTACGGCTTCTTCCGTCCATTTGTCATCGCCATATCCTAAAGAATGGTCTATATTGGCCCGGTTCAAAGCTTCCATTACCAACGGATGCACACCGGAATTATTGTCAGAGGCAAAACTTCTCATTGTTTCTTGCATTTTAATTCGTGGTGCAAAGTAACAGAATTATTTCCGGAAATCAATTGAAACGAAGATACATTAAAAGGAAAAAAGATAAAAAACAAGAATCACCGAAAGGCTGACTGGGCTGTCATCCCTCCGATGATTCTGCTGTTCTCATTAAAGTGCCAAACTCTTTTAGCCAATATAAACATTCACACAGAGATATACATAGAGTTCTTCATCACACTGATCGAACTCAATCTTACTCTCTCTCGACAACCACCCTAAAGCGGCACCCAGTTCTTTATCTTTCAACCCGGATTTTCTCTTCAGAAGTCCGTAGCTCCACTTTTCGTTATTGCTAAGCAGTTGCCAAACCTTACCGGCATTTATACCGATTTCATTTCTGTTCATTTTTCTAGAGTAATTAAGAGGTTTAATACATTAGGTTAAGATTTCGCCTATAAAGATAACAAAAGGATATTGCAATTGTTTATGCATCTTTACTAAAAAGTTGTTACAGAAATATTTTTAACATAAAAGCGGTGATGTGTCCCGACACAAAGACGCTATTAGCATATGTTAAATTAGAACTTTTCCTTGCAGACATCTGTTATTACATAAAAAACAATCCTAAACCAATTACAGCTATGGCAAAAAAAATAGCAGAACAACTGATAGATACTTTGGTTAAATCCGGAGTTGAACGCATTTACGCCGTGACAGGCGACAGTCTGAATGAGGTAAACGAAGCAGTCAGAAAAAACGATCAAATAAAATGGATACATGTACGTCATGAAGAAACAGGAGCGTATGCCGCTGCTGCAGAAGCACAACTGACCGGCCGACCGGGATGCTGTGCGGGAAGTAGCGGTCCGGGACACGTTCATCTTATCAATGGTTTGTATGACGCGCACCGTTCCGGGGCACCGGTAATCGCCATCGCCTCTACGATTCCTACCGGAGAATTCGGTACGGAGTATTTTCAGGAGACGAATACAATCAAACTTTTTAACGATTGCAGTTATTATAATGAAGTAGCCACTACTCCCAAGCAATTTCCACGTATGCTCCAGTCGGCCATACAAACGGCTGTCACCCGTAAAGGGGTGTCCGTCATCGGACTACCGGGAGACTTGGCAAAGGCTTCTGCCGTTGCTGTCGACTCGTCGGTCCGAAACTATCCTGCCCCACCGGAAGTTTGCCCGTCAGAAGAAGATTTGGCTCAATTGGCTGACTTGCTAAACAAACATACACGTATCACTCTTTTCTGCGGCATTGGTTGCCGGGGAGCTCACGAGGAAGTGATCGCGCTTTCCGAGAAGCTGAATGCCCCGGTGGTATATACTTTTAAAGGAAAAATGGAGGTGCAATATGAGAATCCGTATGAAGTGGGTATGACGGGATTGTTGGGAATGCCTTCGGGATATTACAGTATGCATGAAGCCGAAGTGCTTCTCATGCTCGGCACTGACTTTCCATATTCCGCTTTCCTGCCGGATGATATCAAGATAGCTCAGATTGACATAAAGCCCGAACGCTTGGGACGTCGCGCAAAGGTGGATATCGGACTTTGTGGAGATGTCAAACTTAGCATCCAGTCTTTATTGCGTATGCTGAATCCGAAAACGGATGATTCTTTCTTATTGAAACAACTCAAAAGATATGAGGGAGTAAAGAAGGATTTGGCCGCTTACACCAAAGATAAAGGGGGCGTAAATAAGATTCATCCCGAATATGTGATGTCTGAAATAGACAAACTAAGTTCGGACGATGCTGTGTTTACGGTAGATACGGGAATGACTTGTGTATGGGGAGCACGTTATCTGCAAGCAACAGGCAAACGTCACATGCTGGGGTCTTTCAACCATGGTTCGATGGCAAATGCGTTGCCGCAAGCTATCGGTGCCGCATTGGCTTATCCGGATCGTCAGGTAGTTGCGCTTTGCGGAGATGGCGGATTATCGATGACTTTAGGAGACTTGGAAACTGTTGTACAATATAAGTTGCCGATTAAAATCATCGTATTCAACAACCGTTCATTGGGAATGGTGAAATTGGAAATGGAAGTGGACGGACTGCCGGACTGGCAGACGAATATGTTGAACCCTGACTTTGCCCAAGTGGCCGAAGCAATGGGAATGGCCGGATTTAATGTCAGTGATCCGGAAGAAGTGTTGACTACCTTACTGAATGCATTCGAGTTAGACGGTCCGGTACTTGTTAATATCATGACCGATCCGAACGCACTAGCCATGCCTCCCAAAATTGAATTCGGGCAAATGGTGGGCTTTGCGCAGTCAATGTATAAGTTGTTAATCAACGGCCGTTCACAAGAAGTGATTGATACGATCAATTCTAACTTTAAACATATACGGGAGGTATTTTAAGTTATTCTATTTTTAATATTTTCATTACCTCTCTCAAAGTATGACTTACTATTATTGTCTATTTCAATATGGTAAGTCATACCTTTTTATAGTCTATCTTGAGGTGATAATCATTTTATTTTATTATGTTTGTAATCATCAAAAAGTAAAAACACATGGAAAAGACCGGCTCTTCGCCTTTATCCCGACAAGCGCTGTACGCTGATAAAAAACAATGGAATCAATTCCTTTCTATTTTTTTATTGGCAGTGGGCGTTGGTTTTACAGTGGCAGGCATTATCTTCTTTTTTGCCTACAACTGGGATGAATTACCTAAATTTGTAAAGTTAGGAATAGTAGAGGTGTTATTAGTAGCTTCTGTCCTGCTCGCCACATTCACCCGTTGGAATAAGCTCGTCAAACAGATTCTCCTGACCGGGGCTACGTTCCTGATAGGTACGCTTTTCGCCGTCTTCGGACAAATCTACCAAACGGGAGCCGATGCTTACGATCTTTTCCTGGGGTGGACTCTTTTCACCATTCTTTGGGCGGTTGCTATCCGTTTTGCTCCGTTATGGCTGACGTTCATCGGATTACTTTGCACTACGATATGGTTGTACAATATACAGATAGTTAGTGCCAACTCTTGGGAAATGACTTTGTTGGCCAATGCAGTAACCTGGATATGTGCCTTGACAACGATAATCACGGAATGGATGAGTGTAAAAGGTCATTTGGACAGAAACAATCGTTGGTTTGTCAGTCTCCTTTCACTGGCCACTATTATACACACCAGTTTTCTGTCAATGATGGCAATCTGCGAAGAGAGCGCCATATTGTCTGTTCCCCTCATAAGCACCGTCCTTTTATTCTCTGCGGGACTTTGGTATGGATGGAAAGTAAAAAGCCTATTCTATCTGGCTATCATTCCGTTTGCCGCATTAATAATTCTATTGACTACATTCATATCACAAAGTGATCTTAGGGATGTTCAGATATTCTTCTACGGAGGAGTTATTGTTATCACCGGAACAACTTTGCTCATTTACATCATTCTTCATCTAAAAAAGCAATGGTATGGCACAGAAGCATAACCTCACTATTCAAGTCGTATCCATTATCGGGGGAATCCTGACGGCTATTTTCTTTTTGGGATTTCTGGCACTTGCCAGAATCCTCCGCTCCGATATTTCTTGCCTGATTGCCGGAAGTATGTTAATTCTCACTACGCTAACAATCAGCCGCATGGTGGTCCGGTCTTTTCTGGATGCAATGAACATCACTTTATACATAGCCGGATGTGTATTGATTGGCTTTGGTATAAATGCCAGCACTAATCTCCTCTTCATTACACTTATGGGAATCAGTATTCTCACATTCTTGCTATCAAGAGGATTTATCCTCCCCTTTCTTTCAGTCATTCTGTTTAATATATCTTTCTTCGGAGAAGCCGCCCATGTCTTTTCTTCGTTTTATCCCTTGCAAATAGCTGTAGTTCCTATCCTTGCACTGTTTCTATTTACCAACATCTTTGAAAACAAGTTGTTTGAGTGTATAGGAACAGAGAATTACTTTTCCAAATACAGCCCATTTCATTTCGGATTATTCGTATCCGGTATCGTCTCACTGGGAGGATTATCAATCAATTATCTGATATCAGAAGCAAATAGTTGGCTTGTGTCCTGCATACTGTCTGTTTGTATATGGTTCGGAATTCTTATCATGGTTCAACGAATCATGCAAGTCATGAAAGTGGATCATCCGGTGAATCAGGTTGGTATCTACATTCTTTGTATTGTTATCTGTCTGCCTACCGTGTTTGCTCCTTATTTATCCGGTAGTTTGTTACTGATTTTAATATGTTTCCATTATGGTTACAAAGCGGAATGTGCTGCCTCGCTCCTTCTCTTTATCTATGCTGTTTCCAAATACTATTATGATTTGAATTTGAGCCTGCTCACCAAATCCATAACGCTTTTCTTCATCGGAATTGCATGTATTGCAGCTTGGTATTTCTTCACTCAAAAAAGAACAAGACATGAAAAAGTATAGCCAAATATTGATTATCGCAAACCTGATACTGCTACTAGGATATTTCAACTGGTCGGTTTATCAAAAAGAGCAGACCTTGAAAGACGGACAGTTGGTCTTGTTACAGCTGGCCCCCGTCGATCCCCGCTCTCTTATGCAAGGAGACTATATGAGACTTAACTACAAGGAAGCCTCATCAGATCTGATAGATGAGCAAACCGACACACGCGGTTATGCCATACTCCGGACGGACAGTAATCAGATAGGAGAAATTGTACGATTACAAAACACTTTGGAACCTGTAAACGGCAATGAGCTAGTCATCAAATATAAAATAATAAATAGACGCCTCTTCCTCGGCGCCGAATCTTTCTTCTTTGAAGAAGGACAGGATACTCTTTATCAAAAAGCCGTATATGGCGGACTGAAAGTAGATGATAAAGGGCAAAGCTTACTCGTGGGATTGTATGATGAGGACTTTCGCCAAATTCAACCTGATAAATAACAATGAAAGCCCGGACTTTCGCAAGCCCGGACTTTCTATATTCTCAAAACGTCTCCTTAATCTATAGGGAAATAAGGGACTAGCAAATTGGTTTCTAGTGCAAATAAGGAGACATTATGAAATAAAGAAAAGGGATACCTGTGGGAAATAAGGGAGGTATCCCTTTCTATAAGAAGAACAGAATTGGAAGGATTGACTTTCACAAGCCAAATCCTTCACTCTGTTTCTTCTCGGCGTATTCTTCACACAAGGTGAAGAAGGGTTTGATTTTTATTATTCAAACTTATTGACTACAACTGTTACAGTTGTTGCATGAGTTACACCCCATTCATCAGTTGCAGTCAAGGTCAGTTTACAAGTTTGAGCTGTTACAATCTGTGCAGAAGTTTTCTTCTTCACAGTCAGTGTGCTCTGACCATCCCAACTTGCCAATGTTGACATATCCAAATAGTCTTGAGCATTCTTGTCACCAGTCCAAACTAAAGTTACTTTAGCATCTTTCAATGCAAGATCCTTACCATTAGCTACGTCTGCGATCTTAAATTCTTTAGCTTCAATAGTAGTTCCACTTTCATTCTTGATTTCCTTGCTTGCACCACTATATTTCAAAGTTCCTAATCCAGAAACAACAGTCAGACTGATTTCATCTGTAATATTTTCCAATCTACTATTATTAAACGGACTATAAATAGCTTTGATAGTACGAGCAACGCCTACACCACCTTTGGCAGGAGCTTTTGCAACTACGATATCACCAGTAGTTTTACTTCCACCATTTGTAAACCAGCTAGTAAAGCCTTCTGGAAGAGGCGTCTCTTCGTCAAACTTGATATAAGATGCTGCATCGCTCTTAGTTTCAGCAGAATACAAACCATATAAGTTATAAGTAACTTTCTGATTTACACCTGTTCCACTTATAACACCGGTTGCAGTTCCCTTATTACCGTCAAAGTAGCCAGCCAGACGTCTTCCGTCCCATTTAAATCCTTCGAACGGATTAACTACAATCTCAAAGTTAAGAACTTTTGCAACTTCGTTGCCCAGTGCAGAAGAACCATTGGCATTGTTTACATTGACAGAAACAGTATGTGTAGTAGCACAAACCGATTCTGGTTTAAAGGTTGTACGAATCACCCAATCTTTAGTTGTAGCTCCTGATACACCAGCATTTTTATCAACCAAAGCAAGTGTAATACTCTGTGAATCATAAGTCACATCAGCTCCATTCACCTTCACTACATCGTTCTTAAAGCCGATAGTCGGATTTGCGTCCAATGAATATCCTGTCTGATTGAAAAGTGCTTTCACTTCGTCAGTAAGAGCAATGTCAGCAGTATTATTAGGAGCAGCATTTACAGTCCATTTCATTGTACCTAAAACTACAGGATCAGCATAATACTTAAATGTGATCTTCAATGTAGGAGCAGCTGCTTCTTTAACCACTTCACCATTTGTTTTCAGATATTCTACTTTAATAGTAGCTGTTCCTGCACTCTTAGCAGTAATGGTTGATCCTGACAAAGTAATGTTTTCAGCTTTCAATTCGCCTGGATCACTAGTCAAGGCTAAAGAATATTTGCAATCAACAACTTTATCAGTACCCGGCATCAATGCGTTCAAGTCACAAGCTGTATTGATAATTGCTTCTGCAGTAGCATCACTCAAAGTTGGAGCTGACTGATCCACATTAATTGTCACATCATATTTAGAAATAATTTCATTTCCAAAAGGATCACGGGTAGTAAGAGCATAAGAACCTTTTGCAGGAATATTTGCCAAATCAAAGTTATCAGCATCCTTATTGAAAGTGACATTCATATCATAAACACCTTTATTAGCTGTTTTATCACCAGCAGCACGAGATAAAGGTTTTTCAGTCATATTTTCCTGAATACTTCCTTTTAGAATTTGGAAGAACTGATTATCTTTAGAGTCTGTCAAACCTATATTATAAAGTTGCACATTTACATCTGCCGGATTAATCAAAGCCTGTATTTTAGATGAGCCAGAAGCGACAAGAACTTCATTCTCTGCATACTTATGACCGTTAAAATCAACCTTACCAGTTGTTTTTCCGCAGAATAATGTAATCGTACTTCCAAGTGTCAGTTTTGCATTAACATCTACACTAACAGCATCCATGCTAACAATAGAACCTGCTTTAGGAAGTGTTACAGAAGATTCAGCATAAGTACCATCAGACTTCAATTCACGTACATGAAGTTCCCAAATCAATGGATTGCCAGCAACTTCAGTAACATAGATTGTTGCATTAGCTACTATATCTGTAGATTCCCATGCTCCAGTCTCTGTGTTATAAACTTCCCAGCATCCAGTGGTAGCACTGATACGAGGAGATTTCCCGTTTACTCCATCCTTACCATCTTCTCCGTCTTTGCCATCATCTCCCTTATCACCTTTAGGACCAACAGCAGATTGACCAGAATCTATTCCATCAAAGAACCAATTGTTATTAGCACCAATAGTAACTTTAGTACCGTTCTTTCCATCAGTTCCATCAACGCCATCTTTTCCATTAGTTCCATTGGTACCGTTAACGATAGAATAAGATTTTCCATCATCAAATGTGATCTTGAAACCTCCAGCAACATCTTCAACGGATTTAACCCATTTGCCTTCATTCACAAACTTCTGCAGATCGGCAATGCTGGCTTTGTTTGCGTCAATCTGTGTTTGCAGATTGTCGATGTCATCATCATAGTCTTTACAGCCTACATAGGTGACAGTAGAAAGTGCCAACGCCCCGAAGAACATCACTTTTACAAATTTTCTTTTCATAACTACTTAAAAATTACATTAATAATATATTATTAAACACTAAGTTTCAATAATAGCATGCCCGTTACTTTGTAGGTAACGGAAGAACCTTTGTCCTGCTCTTCGGGAGTAGTCAATACTGAAAAACGATACGATATGCTACGAAACATTTTTACCCCTGCTTTTGAAAGCAAGTAGCGGGGAGGGGAAATCTTGTGCAAAATTTAGAAGTTAACAAAGCCCTAATACAAAGAATCCGCGTGTTTTATCTGTCCTATTCCTGTTTTGAGTAGTTAATTAGAAAAAATGTATGATTTCATTTGGTTGTTTTAAGAAATATGCTCATATTTGCACCGGTATTTGTTCCCGTTACCTACAAAGTAACAGTTTATTTTTCAAGCTATTAATCCACTAATAGCACGGTTCACAAAATCAATTACCTGTCTATTAGCTTCATCAATTTTCTTATTCCTGAAAGGCTTTAGATACGTTTCAGTCACAGTGATGGAAGAATGTCCCATTGCTTCCGAAATAATACCCGGATGAATCTCACAATAATAAGCTGTCGTAGCCCAAGTGTGGCGGGCGGTATAAGAGCTCAATCTATCACCCAGTCCCAATAATTCACCCAACAACATCAACTGACGATTGAATGTGCGCAATGCCAACTGATATTCACGATAAGCTTCCGAGGTCCCTTCACGGCTCTTCAACAAAGAAAACAGATAAGGAGAAGAACTGTCACGATTCATATATCTCTTTACCAAAATCATTGCTTCCGCAGTCAGTGTCACAGACAAAGTTCGTCCCGTCTTACGCCTGCGATACGTGATCACATTGTCACGTAAATCACTTTTACGTAAATAGGCGAGATCGACAAAAGGCAAACCGCGCAATAAAAACATAAGGATAAATAATTCCTGTGCCTTTCGTAATGACGGAGAACCGGCAAAAACCTGTGATAACCTGGCAAATACCTTTTTCATATCCTCCTCTCCCAGCGCACGTTTGTGATCGGCACGAGTACCGGTATAAACAGAACGGAACAGGTGAGGCACATAAGGCGCCTTACGAAGATCGACAGCCCGATTATAAACTGCACGAAACGTGCGCAAATAAGTGGAGACGGTATTCCAGCTGCATCCACGACTCCGAAGATGCACCTCGAATCCTTTTAACCACTCCGGACTCACCTCATGGAAGGTGAAATCCTCTTTCCCACAATAAGCAATAATGGCATTGAGACTACTCCGATATACATGAGCAGTACCAAAGTTTCCCTCCATCTGTAGCCCACGAGCTACTTGCTTCATAAACGTTACTACTTTCAACATCTCACGATTTATTAATAAATTAGACAATAAATATAAGGGTATTCCAACAATCGAACAAATTGAAGGCAGAGATGTTGCAGGAATACAAAAAAAGAACCACCTCCCCTTATCAGGGAAAGTGGTTCTTATCTTCTTATATATTCTTAAGAGGAAGCCGGAATTACATCATTCCGCCCATGCCTCCCATTCCGGGAGCGCCCATCGGCATTTCTGGTTTATCTTCCTTCTTTTCTACAATTACACATTCGGTAGTCAGGAACATACCAGCGATAGAAGCTGCATTTTCCAAAGCTACACGAGCAACCTTAGCAGGGTCTACAACACCAGCAGCGTGCAAGTTTTCGTAAATGTCCAGACGAGCGTTATAGCCAAAGTCACCCTTGCCTTCACGTACTTTCTGAACAACTACCGCACCTTCTTTACCAGCGTTAGCAACAATCTGACGAAGTGGCTCTTCGATAGCACGTTTAATGATTTCAACACCGGTTGTTTCATCAGCATTATCACCCTTCATGCCGTCAATTGTGTCGATTGCACGAATGTAAGCTACGCCACCACCCGGGATGATACCTTCTTCGATAGCAGCACGAGTTGCACGCAAAGCATCGTCCACACGGTCTTTCTTTTCTTTCATTTCCACTTCAGAAGCAGCGCCTACATAGAGAACAGCTACACCACCTGACAATTTAGCCAGACGTTCCTGCAATTTCTCGCGGTCATAGTCAGACTTAGTTGCCACGATTTGTGCTTTGATCTGTTCGCAACGTTCTTTGATGCTGTCTTTGTTACCTGCACCGTTTACAACAGTTGTATAGTCTTTAGTAACTGTAACTTTGTCAGCAGTACCCAACATTTCGATAGTAGCTTGTTCCAGTTTCAAACCCTTTTCTTCGCTGATAACAACACCACCTGTCAGGATAGCGATATCTTCCAACATTTCTTTACGACGATCGCCGAAGCCCGGAGCCTTCACAGCACAGATCTTCAATTGAGAACGCAGACGGTTTACTACCAATGTAGTCAACGCTTCGCTATCTACATCTTCTGCAATTACCAACAGAGGACGACCTGTTTGTACAGCCGGTTCGAGGATAGGCAAGAAATCTTTCAGGTTAGAAATCTTCTTGTCATAGATCAGGATGTAAGGTTTCTCCATCTCACATTCCATCTTTTCTGTATTTGTCACGAAGTAAGCTGACAAATAACCACGGTCGAACTGCATACCTTCTACTACACCGATAGTAGTGTCTGTACCTTTTGCTTCTTCGATAGTGATTACACCGTCTTTAGAAACTTTACGCATAGCGTCAGCAATCAATTTACCGATTACCGGGTCGTTGTTTGCAGATACGGTAGCAACCTGTTCGATCTTGTCATAGTTGTCACCTACTGTTTCAGCCTGATCCTTGATTGATTCTACCACTTTGGCAACAGCCTTGTCGATACCACGTTTAATATCCATTGGGCTAGCACCGGCAGTTACGTTCTTCAAACCTTCAGCTACGATAGCTTGTGCAAGAACGGTTGCAGTAGTTGTACCGTCACCAGCATCGTCACCTGTCTTAGAAGCTACTTCTTTTACCAACTGTGCACCAGTATTCTGGTAAGCATCTGACAATTCGATTTCTTTTGCTACTGTCACACCGTCTTTTGTGATGTGCGGAGCACCGAATTTCTTCTCAATGATAACGTTACGTCCTTTCGGGCCCAGAGTTACTTTTACTGCATTTGCCAAAGCATCGACACCTTTTTTCAATTGGTCACGGGCATCGATATTGAATAATATTTCTTTTGCCATTTCTCTATTTACTATTTAAAGATTTACTTACTATTATTAATTAACCCAAAACAGCGAGAACATCGCTCTGACGCATGATAAGATATTTAGTACCTTCAACGTCAAGTTCTGTTCCGGCATATTTACCATAAAGAACTGTATCGCCTACTTTCAATACCATCTCTTCATCTTTCGTACCGTGACCTACTGCCACAACTTCACCCTTCAAAGGTTTTTCTTTTGCTGTATCAGGGATAATGATACCACCAATTGTTTTTTCTTCTGCAGGTGCAGGGAGGATAAGCACTCTGTCTGCTAATGGTTTAATGTTCATAGTTACTTGTTATATTTTAGTTATACATTTAATTGTAGATGTTATCCGCCATTTTTAAGGCGGAACGCTAAAGTCATTGCGAAAAGCGTGCCAAAGTGAATAAATGATTCTTTGTCAGAAATTGACTGACAAAATGACTGACAACTTGCACTGTATGGCAAAAAAGTATATTTGTCACCTACTTTTTAAACAAAACAAAAGGATTATTCCTTATAATGATGTATATTCGTAAACGAACCATCAAATGCACTGTATAAATAATATGAATAGAATAGCATCCGGCCTCATCATCGCCTCTTGCGTCTTCTACTCCTGCACTTTGCGTACAGGAGAGATTTCTTCTGTACATGAACAACAACAGCCAGATTCGCTGTCGCAAGATACAATAGCTCACCCCGAGGTTAAACCTGTTGACAAGAAACTCACAGCAGAACAGATACAAATCACCAAAGATTTATTGTATGACCAATATACATTGGAAGACACCTATCCTTATAAGGACACTACCCGGCAGTTTCAATGGGATAAAATCAAAGAACGGCTGGCTTTGCTCGAAAATATACAGTTGCCGCCTTCCACCTGGGCAATTCTCCAGAATTACAAAAACAGGAATGGAGAAGCACCGCTTGTGAAGAATTTCAAAAGAAATGCGTACGGACGAGTGGCAGATACTCTCGGCATAGAACGTTACCAATCCGTTCCGCTTTATTTGTTAACTGACACATTAGTGCCCGAACGCTACGGCCAGGATGGAGAACTAACCCGTTTTATCGAAGATGGAGAAAAATTCATAAAAGCAGAGCCAATCTTTACCGGAAATGAATGGATGATTCCTAAAAAGTATGTAAAAGTAATCGGAGATACGATTGTTTTTAACAAAGTTATTTTTGTAGACCGCCACAATCAGAATATCGCTTCTCTCGAACGTAGCGGAAAAGGTCAATGGCTGGTTCGCAGTATGAATCCTTCCACTACGGGACGTCATCTGCCGCCGTATGCACAGGAGACTCCGTTAGGTATGTTTGTATTACAGGAAAAGAAAGTGAAGATGGTATTTCTAAAAGACGGTTCGAAAGAAACGGGAGGTTATGCTCCTTACGCCAGCCGTTTCACAGACGGAGCCTATATTCACGGAGTACCGGTCAATGCTCCCCGCAAGACGCAGATAGAATACAGTCCGTCATTGGGAACGACACCGCGTTCGCACATGTGTGTGCGGAACGCCACTTCACACGCCAAGTTCATCTATAACTGGGCGCCTGTAAATGAAACTATTATTTTTGTATTGGAATAGACGCTGAACAAACATACACCACTATTCTCGAATCACTACTACCTATCGTCCAAAGTATAATCAGAAAACTTCTTTTCTATAAGGAGAGAACTTGCTTTCCTCCCTGAGAAAAGTTACTTTCCCTTTACTCCAATCTATAAACGCAAGTTGCATTTATAAAAACAAAGCTTGCAATTATAAAAACGAAGCCTTCATTTATATAATCAAAAGTTGCAATTATAGTTCGTTCTACGGCCTTAATAAGTTCCCTTCCCGTACAAAAGAAGTTTGCATAGGAGGAAAAAGAACTTTTCTATATATACTTGAGGGGAAAGATAAAGAGGTCTGAACTTTTCAGTCCAGACCTCCCAATTTGTAGAAAGGGATTTCTCCATCCCGTATTACCTTATCAATTATGTGTGAAACTCTCTTTTATTTATCTTCAGTCTTACCCAACCCATATCTTGCTCTTGTTATATTCTGAACAAGTTCTCTCTGCACACTTTCCAATGCGTTTATTTCTTTCTGCAACAACTCCAAAGCGGAACCTTTCTGCAATAAATAAGACCGTTCAGCATATTTTATATAAGAAGTAGGAATCTCCTGCTTTTTTTCTTTATAATGGGCAATCACATACCGCAAAGCTTCCGCCCGATATTTGCTGATCGCTTTCCGTTCGGCATAATACAAATCTCTATAAGGATTTTCTTCACTTCTCAATTTCTTCCAGAATGCAGTAAAAGCAGTCGATACAGCATCTTTCTCTTCCTTGGTTGATGCATCTTTCTGCCTCTTTGTCAGATCCTTATATTCCTTATATGTATTTAGAAACTTATCCAATTCATCTTTACTGGCTTTATGTGCCAATCGGTAAGTTTCCAAAGAAGCAGGACGTTCATATTCGACAACTGTTTGTAGATAAGGCAAGTCGTTCCAGCTTATATATTTATTGTTTGCTTCACAATAATCTGCATAAGCCGCCGCAAGCTGCCAACTATATTCTTTTGTCTTTTGATTCAAATCCTCATTGATAGCGGACAAGTTCTTTTCCATCTCTTGCAAGTCCTGCGCCGACACCGTTTGCATACTTCCCCATCCGGAGAGAAACAAACAAAGAATACTCCATAATATAGTTTTCATAATTAGATAATTTAAATTTTCTCCAAAGTTATTATTTCTCTACAGAATTCCAAACGATATTACAGATTTGCTATATATTTCCACAATGGAGCAGCATTCAGCGCTTGCATAATTTCGTTCTTATCAAGCAGGCTTCTTACCTCTTCCAATGTAAGCAAATGTACACTGATATCTTCAGTAGCTTCCAAATGCTGATGGTCTATCAGTTCCACGTCCGTAGCAAGGAAGCAATAAGTCAGATTAGTATGAGTGCTCGGATTAGCGGAAATCACCATATATTCCTGCCAGTTTCCTTTTCCGTAGCCTGTTTCTTCCCACAATTCACGCTGGGCGGACACTAACGGTGAAGCGTCTTCCTTCTCACAGACCCCGGCACAAAGTTCATAACAAGTTCGTTCAATTCCCGGACGATACTGGCGGACAAAAACAAATTTGCCATCTTTTGTAATGGCAATCGTATTTACCCAGTCGGGATACTCAAGAATATAATATTCGGGGATATGGTTACCGTTGGGAAGCAACATATCTTCACAACGCACAGTCAGCCACGGACGGCGAAATAGATATTTACTACTCACCGTTTTCCAGGCTTTATTCTTTTCTTCCATAAGGTCTGTTTTTTCTTCCGGCAAAAATACAAATTTCCCCCGGCTTTTCCTACCTTTTTCAGTTTCTTGTTTTTATTCGTCCGTGTCGATACAAGTGATCTCTATCCCTTGTATCTGCTCCAGGTATTTTTTGGTAGAGCTTACCAAAGAACTTCCCATGTAGAATAAAAACAGCAGACTGATAATAACCATCAATGCGCCAATCATGGCAAAACGACTACGTTGCTCGAAAATACTGCTATTCATAACTCGGCCTCCTCTAAGTTTTTTTTGTCCACTACAAAGATAACACGCGATGGCTACAAAAAAGTTACAAGAATGTTTCAAAAAACTTAAATATTGAATTTCTGTTCGTATCTTTGCACTAACTAACAACCTTTTTATTACAATATGGCATTTACGAATAATATTATGATTGTCCGGCATAAATTGCTGGCAGACCTTGTTAAACTCTGGAAAAACGACGAATTAGTGGAAAAGATAGACCGGCTCCCGATTGAGTTGAGTCCACGAAAATCAAAACCCCTAGGACGGTGTTGCGTACATAAAGAACGCGCAGTGTGGAGGTACAAGACTTTTCCTCTGATGGGACTGGATATGACAGACGAACACGACGAAGTTACCCCGCTTTCCGAATATGCGCGATTGGCATTGAGCCGCCCCGAACCGGACAAGGAAAATATTATGTGCGTCATCGACGAGGCCTGTTCTTCCTGTGTACAGATCAATTATGAAATAACCAACCTTTGTCGCGGATGCGTGGCACGTAGCTGTTACATGAACTGCCCCAAAGATGCGATACGTTTCAAGAAAAACGGTCAGGCAATGATTGACCATGACACATGTGTCAGTTGTGGTATTTGTCACAAGAGTTGTCCTTATCACGCTATTGTATATATTCCCGTGCCTTGTGAAGAGGCTTGCCCGGTAAAAGCTATCAGCAAAGATGAACACGGCATAGAACACATTGATGAAAACAAGTGTATCTACTGCGGAAAATGCATGAATGCTTGTCCGTTCGGTGCAATCTTCGAAATCTCGCAAACATTCGATGTATTGCAACGCATCCGTAAAGGAGAAAAGATGGTTGCCATTATTGCTCCGTCTATTCTGGGACAGTTTAAGACTTCTATCGGACAGGTGTACGGTGCTTTCAAAGAAATAGGATTTACAGATGTGATCGAAGTGGCTGAAGGTGCTATGGCAACCACCAGCAATGAAGCACACGAGTTACTGGAGAAATTGGAAGAGGGACAGAAATTTATGACTACTTCCTGTTGCCCTTCTTATATCGAGCTGGTAGAGAAACATATTCCGGATATGAAACCTTATGTTTCTACCACCGGATCACCGATGTACTACGCCGCACGGATTGCCAAAGAGAAACATCCGGATGCTAAGGTTGTATTTGTCGGCCCTTGTGTGGCTAAACGCAAAGAAGTACGTCGTGACGAAGCGGTGGATTATATTCTGACGTTTGAAGAAATCGGTTCGATTCTCGACGGGTTGGGTATTGAACTGGAACAGGTACAGGAATTCTCTGTATTACATACATCTGTTCGCGAAGCACATGGATTTGCACAGGCAGGTGGTGTGATGGGAGCTGTCAAAGCTTATTTGAAAGAAGAAGCGGATAAAATCAATGCAATACAAGTGTCGGACATCAATAAAAAGAATATCGCTCTGCTGCGTGCCTGCGCCAAGACAGGAAAGGCTGCGGGACAGTTTATTGAAGTGATGGCGTGCGAAGGTGGATGTATCACCGGGCCAAGTACGCATAATGACATTGTTTCGGGACGTCGCCAATTGGCACAAGAGCTGCTCAAACGAAAAGAGAGCTATGAAACAATGGATCGATAAACTACGGCAGGAAAGAACACTTAGCCCGGAAGAGCTCCGGCAACTGTTGACCGGATGTGACGCAGAAACCCTGCGTTACATCAATAAACAGGCGCAGGAAGTCGCTCTCCGCCACTTCGGAAATAAGATTTATATCCGTGGACTGATTGAAGTCAGTAATTGCTGCCGGAACAACTGTTATTACTGTGGTATCCGAAAAGGAAATCCGAATATCGAACGTTACCGGTTGAGCCTGGAAAGTATACTGGACTGTTGCCGGCAAGGATATGAATTAGGCTTCCACACTTTTGTGCTGCAAGGAGGAGAAGATCCTGCACTGACAGACGATCGGATAGAAATGACTGTCGCCCGTATCAGGCAGGATTATCCGGATTGTGCCATTACACTGTCGCTCGGAGAAAAGTCGCGTGATGCATACGAACGTTTCTTCCGTGCCGGAGCCAACCGTTATCTGTTACGTCACGAAACGTATAATGAGTCACATTACCGGCAACTGCATCCTGCAGAAATGTCCGGCAAACAGCGCCTGCAATGCTTAGAGGATTTAAAAGACATCGGCTATCAGACAGGAACCGGAATTATGGTCGGCAGCCCGGAGCAAACAGTAGAACATATCATCGAGGATATATTGTTCATTGAAAAGCTACAGCCGGAAATGATCGGCATCGGTCCTTTCCTACCCCATCATGATACGCCTTTTGCCCATTATCCCAGCGGGACAGTGGAACGGACGATTCTGCTATTATCTATCTTCCGCCTGATGCATCCATCCGCATTGATTCCGGCAACAACGGCTCTCGCCACTCTTATTCCTGATGGTAGGAAGCGGGGGATATTAGCAGGCGCAAATGTAGTTATGCCCAACCTGTCTCCCCGGGAAGAACGGAAAAAATATGAATTATACAATGACAAAGCTTCACTCGGAGCGGAATCTGCCGAAGGGTTGGCAGCTTTACAAAAGCAGTTGAATACCATCGGTTATGAGATTTCTACCGAAAGAGGGGACTTTAGGAGTGATTAATGGGATAGTGATTAGTGATTAATACTATGCGGCAGCATTGCTCTACTAATCGCTAATTCATTTATCACCCATTACAACACACAGCCCACTAATCATTAATCACTAACCACTAAAAAATGATATATCAAAAAGATTCATCCAAAGCAGAAGAGTTTATCCATCACGAAGAAATTCTGGATACACTGGAATACGCACATAACAATAAGGATAATCGTGTCTTGATTGAACAACTGATTGAAAAGGCAGCTTTGTGCAAGGGACTGACACACCGGGAAGCGGCTATTCTGCTGGAGTGTAACCAACCTGACCTGATAGAACGTATCTTTCATCTCGCCAAAGAAATCAAACAGAAGTTTTACGGTAACCGCATCGTCATGTTCGCACCGCTTTATTTATCTAATTATTGCGTAAACGGTTGTGTATATTGTCCGTATCATGCCAAGAACAAGACTATTGCACGCAAGAAACTGACACAGGAGGAAATCCGCCGGGAGGTAATTGCTTTACAGGATATGGGACATAAGCGACTGGCTCTTGAAGCCGGTGAGCATCCGTCACTGAACCCGATAGAATATATTCTGGAATCTATTCAGACAATTTATAATATCAAGCATAAAAACGGAGCTATCCGCCGGGTAAACGTAAATATCGCAGCCACGACGGTAGAAAATTATCGTCGGCTGAAAGAAGCGGGTATCGGCACGTATATCTTATTCCAGGAGACTTATCACAAAGACAACTACGAAGTTCTCCATCCTACCGGTCCCAAAAGCAATTACGCCTATCACACCGAAGCGATGGACCGTGCGATGGAAGGAGGAATCGATGATGTAGGCATTGGCGTCCTTTTCGGTTTGAATACTTATCGGTATGATTTTATCGGATTATTAATGCATGCCGAACATTTGGAAGCCAAATTCGGTGTAGGCCCACATACAATCAGTGTGCCGCGCATCTGTTCGGCAGATGACATCAATGCGGGAGATTTCCCGAACGCTATTTCGGATGAGATATTCAGCAAGATTGTAGCTGTTATCCGAATTGCCGTTCCTTATACAGGAATGATTATTTCTACACGTGAATCGCAAGAATCACGCAAAAAAGTGCTCGAATTGGGTATCTCACAAATCAGTGGCGGTTCGCGTACCAGTGTAGGCGGATATGCTGAAACGGAATTACCCGATCATAATTCCGCCCAATTTGATGTGAGCGATACCCGGACATTGGACGAGGTGGTCAACTGGTTGCTCGAACTCGGATATATCCCCAGTTTCTGTACAGCCTGTTACCGGGAAGGACGAACAGGTGACCGTTTCATGTCATTAGTGAAATCCGGTCAGATAGCAAATTGTTGCGGACCAAATGCCCTGATGACTCTGAAAGAGTATCTGGAAGATTATGCTTCAGAAGATACCCGTCGGAAAGGATTAGAACTGATTCTAAAAGAAACAGAACGAATCCCCAATCCTAAAATCAGGGAAATAGCTATCCGGAATCTCAAAGCTATAGCCGCAGGACAAAGAGACTTTAGATTTTGAATAATACGCCGATGTGCTAATATACCAATGCGCCAATTAGCTGCGCATGAATTAACAAGTTGAAAAATTATCAATTATGAGCCTAACAGATACTCCAAACGCCAACAAACTTCATATCACCCTTTTCGGTAGACGGAATAGCGGTAAATCTTCTCTTATCAATGCATTGACAGGACAGGACACTGCACTTGTTTCGAATACTCCTGGAACGACTACCGACCTTGTGTCCAAAGCAATGGAGATTCAAAGTATTGGCCCGTGTCTGTTTATAGATACTCCAGGATTTGATGACGAAGGAGAGCTTGGAGAGCTGCGTATCAGCCGGACTTTAAAGGCTATTGAGAAAACGGATATTGCATTGTTACTATATGAAGACACTACCTTTTCTCATGAAAAAGAGATACTGGCACTATTGAAAGAGAAGAATATCCCTGTCATTCCAGTATTGAATAAAATAGATATACGAGAAAACTGTGATAGCTTAGCTACGTATATTGAGAAAGAATGTAAAATACGCCCGCTACTTATCAGTGCCAAAGAACAAACAGGAATTGAACAGATCCGGCAAGCCATTCTCGAAAAGCTACCTTCGGATTTCGGCCAACAGAGTATCACCAGGGAACTTGTTACAGAAAACGATCTTGTACTTCTGGTTATGCCGCAGGATATTCAGGCTCCCAAAGGCAGACTAATTTTACCACAAGTACAGACCATCCGTGAATTGTTAGATAAAAAATGCCTCGTAGTGACTTGTACTACTGACAAATTTCCGGTGACCCTGCAAGCTCTTGCCCGTCCTCCTAAATTAATCATCACCGATTCGCAGGTCTTCAAAACGATTTATGAACAAAAGCCTAAGGAAAGTGAACTAACCTCTTTCTCTGTGCTTTTCGCAGGATATAAAGGTGATATTCATTATTATGTAGAAAGTGCAGCCGCCATTGAAAGACTAACGGAATCGTCGCGTGTACTGATAGCGGAAGCTTGTACACACGCTCCCCTTTCAGAAGATATAGGAAGAGTGCAACTTCCCCGTTTGTTACGGAAACGAATTGGAGAAAAACTACAAATTGATATTGTAGCAGGAACCGACTTTCCGCAAGATCTGACTCCTTATTCGCTGATTATCCATTGCGGAGCATGTATGTTTAACCGTAAATACGTACTTAGTCGCATTGAACGTGCGCGGGAGCAGCACATTCCTATGACGAATTATGGAGTAGCGATTGCTTTTCTCAATGGAATATTAGATCAGATAAAATATTAAAAAAGAAGTCGTCTCTTTTTTATTTTGAAATGCCCCCAAAAAGTCTTTTATCTAACTTTTGGGGGCACTTCATTTTTATATTGAGACGACCTCTTTATATTATAAAGTTCTAATATTTCTGCTTATTTCTTCACAACAGCAATCAGCTCCTCTGATGAAACAAGATTCTGTTCTCCTGTCTCCATATTCTTCAACATTGCTTTGCCTTCGTTCATTTCATTCTCGCCGACAATAGCTACAAACGGAATATTCTTCGCATTGGCATAACTCATCTGTTTCTTCATCTTGGCAGCATCCGGGAAAATTTCGGCACGGATACCGGCAGCACGCACTTTAGCCAAAATTCCCATAGAGAATGCAGCTTCCTTTTCACCGAAGTTGATAAACAAAAGTTCTGTTCCGTTTACAGCTTCTTTCGGATAAAGTTCGAGCTGGTTCAATACATCAAAGATACGGTCTGCACCAAAAGAGATACCCACTCCGGACACACCTGCCATACCGAAAACTCCGGTCAGGTTATCATAACGGCCACCACCAGTGATACTGCCAATCTGTACATCCAGTGCTTTCACTTCAAAGATAGCTCCTGTATAATAATTCAGTCCGCGAGCCAATGTAAGGTCAAGTTCGATTTCATTCTTCAAGCCCATTGTTTCCAGTGTATTCAGAATAAATTCACTCTCTTCCACTCCCTTCAGCCCTACTTCACTGGCTGATAACACATTCTTCAGTGTTGCCAATTTCTCCGCATTCGTACCACTAAGAAGAATGATCGGCTGCAACTTGGCAATAGCCTCATCACTGATTCCCTTCTCTTTCAGTTCGGCATTTACATTATCCAGACCGATTTTATCCAGTTTGTCAATTGCTACGGTAATATCTACAATCTTATCCGATTCGCCTATAATTTCAGCGATACCGGAAAGAATCTTGCGGTTGTTAATCTTAATACATACACGAATATTGAAACGACTAAAAACGGTATCGACAATCTGCATCAATTCCACTTCGTTCAATAACGAATCGCTTCCTACAACATCGGCATCACATTGATAAAATTCGCGATAACGTCCTTTCTGCGGGCGGTCGGCACGCCATACCGGTTGAATCTGATAGCGTTTGAACGGGAAAGTGATCTCATCACGATGCATCACTACATAACGGGCAAAAGGCACTGTCAAGTCGTAACGCAAACCTTTCTCACAGAATTTGCTTGCCAGTTTGGCAGCATTACGGCTTAACAATTCTTCGTCAGTAATCCCGGAAAAATAATCTCCTGAATTCTGAATCTTAAAGAGTAGTTTATCTCCTTCATCACCGTATTTTCCCATCAATGTAGAAAGCATCTCCATAGACGGAGTCTCTATCTGCTGGAAACCATACAGATGGTATACGTCACGAATCGTATTGAATATATAATTACGCTTCGCCATTTCTACCGGCGAAAAGTCACGAGTTCCTTTAGGAATACTTGGTTTTGCTGCCATAATATTACTGTTTATAATTTTAATTGCGCAAATTTACTGCAAATTTCCGAGCAATGCTTACATATATTTGAAAAAATCACCTGTATTGTGTCCATCCCCTATCAATATCATAAAGAAATACTCAAGCGAGTCCCTCAAACAATACAAAAAATCCTCCATAGTCTTCGGAAAGACTGCGGAGGATCCTTTTATATTCTATAGAGAGAAGTTAATAAACGCACTTTTCTCCCTTTTCATTTCTTAGTCTCTTCTACCCATGAAGATCATGATGTAGTATACCAATGTTGCCAATGAGCCCAATGCAGCAACTACATATGTATAAGCTGCAGAACGAAGAGCATCTTCAGCCTGTGCATGATTGTACGAATTAGTAATGCCGGATGAACTCAACCATACCAACGCACGTTTACTTGCATTAATTTCCACCGGCAGCGTGATAAAGCTGAACAGTGTAGTCATGGCAAACAGGATAATACCTGCCAGCAATAACTGCGGGAAAGAGTTTATCAACAAGATGCCACCCAACAATACCCATGTCATAATGGAAGAGGCAAAGTTCACAACCGGAACCAGCGCACTACGCATTTTCAGCGGAGCATACATGCGTGCGTGCTGCACAGCGTGTCCACATTCATGAGCTGCTACGGCAGCTGCCATTATACTATTACTTTCATACACCCCTTCACTCAAATTCACCGTTTTGTTAGTAGGATTGTAGTGGTCGGTCAACCGTCCCGGCGTATGTGTAACCTGTACGTCATAAATTCCATTGTCATGCAACATTTTTAAAGCAACGTCGCGTCCTGTCATTCCATTTCCTGTAGGAATCTTAGAGTACTTCTTGAATTTGTTTTGCAAATTCATCTGTACCAACCAACTTACAACAGCGATTCCTATAAATAATACCCAATAAGACATCATATACTTTTCAATTTTAATTATTACTCTATATCTTTATAAACAAATTGTTTGCCAAAAATAAGGGGAAACGTTCAATGTCAGAATAGTTTCCCCTTGCTTTTATGAAGAATTAGCTAAAAATTAGTCAATTGTCAGTTCTACCACATAGTCAATATCTTTCGGAACCTCGGCGAATTCGAGCAAAACACCGGCTTTCGTCTTTGTGAAACGAACCGGAGACTGGTCTTTAAACAAGACTGCCTTCTTGACCTTCTTGTCCGTCAACGGCAGGAACAAAGCCACATCTTTCAGGTCGAGAATATGCACATAGAGCTTATTTCCTTTTTGTGTCGTCACTCCCCAATCGTGCGGAGCAACTGCACCGCTTCGTGTTCCATAAATCGTTTCACCATATTGTTTCATCCACTCTCCCATCTCTGCCAAGCGTTGTACAGCTACCGCAGGAAGTTCCCCATCAGGTTGAGGGCCGATATTCATCAAAAGATTGGCATTTTTACCGGCTGCCTTCACCAGATAATGAATTAATGTCTTTGTCGATTTATAATTCTGGTCGGTAATCTTATATCCCCACATACCATTCATTGTTTCACAAGTCTCTAAAGGCAGACGACTCACCTCCTGTCCGGAAAGCCCCGAAGCATTTTCACCAGGCAGATCGCGTTCGAAAATCTGAATATCTTCCCCATCAAAAGGCGTTTGATGATGATTATTGCCCACCAGGCAACCCGGTTGGAGTTTGTGAATCAAAGCATACTGTTCCGATAATTCCCAGTTAAAAGTTTTGGGCTGATCCCACCATCCGTCAAACCAGATGGCACCTATCGAACCGTAATTCGTCAACAACTCTGTCAACTGGTTATTCATGAATTGATAATAACTTTTCCAATCTCCTTTTGAGTTCGAGCGACCTGTGCCCTGCCCTGTACGTCCCCAAGGATAGTCTTCGCGCGCCCAGTCAAGATGTGAATAATAAAAATGGAGCTTGATGCCCTGCTTGGCACAGGCTGCTGACAGTTCTTTCACAATATCTCTTTTAAAAGGAGTAGCTTTGACTACGTTATAATCCGAATACTTGGTATCAAACATAGAAAAGCCTTCATGATGACGGGTAGTGAAACAGATATATTTCGCTCCTGAAGCTTTGATAGCTGCCACCCATTTGTCCGCATCAAACTTGGAAGGATAAAATCCGCCTGCCAGTTTGGCATACTCTTTATAATTCAGATTATTGTTTGTCATAGTCCACTCACCGGTAGCGAGCATAGCGTATAGCCCCCAATGAAGAAAAATACCAAACTTATTGTCCTGAAATTCCTGCCGTGCTTTCAGATTCTCTTCGGTAGGCTGATAGGAAGATTGCGCAAATACTCCCAAGTTCATTACGAACAACAAAAGGAAAGTTATAAAACGTGTTTTCATAAGGCATACATTATTTTTGTGTGTTTAGGATAGACTATACAAAGGATTGAACAAGAAAGGCGGAGTTTTTCTTCAATCTCCGCCTTTCCTCCATATAATAAATCAATTGTTATTCTTCAGTATAACGTTCGATGGTCTGTGCTCTGTCCGGTCCTACAGATACAATCTTGATTTCTACACCAAGCTGTTCTTCCAGGAAAGTCAGGTAAGCATTGAATTCTTCCGGGAATTCATCTTCGCTCTGCATCTTGGTCATATCTGTCTGCCAGCCCGGAAGCTCTGCATATACAGGTTCTACGCCTTCTGTGATGTCATACGGGAAGTAGTCGATTTCTTCACCGTTCACTTTGTAAGCAACGCACGCTTTGATTGTTTCGAAAGTATCGAGTACATCGCTCTTCATCATAATCAATTTGGTAACCCCGTTTATCATCACGGAATACTTCAACGCTACCAGGTCGATCCATCCGCAACGACGTTTACGTCCGGTTACAGAACCGAATTCATGTCCTAACGTACACATCTTGTCGCCTGTTTCATCAAACAATTCTGATGGGAACGGACCTGCTCCGACACGAGTACAGTATGCCTTGAAGATACCATATACTTCACCGATACGGTTAGGTGCCACTCCAAGTCCGGTGCAGGCTCCCGCACATACGGTATTGGAAGAAGTCACAAACGGATATGAACCGAAATCAATATCAAGCATAGTACCCTGCGCTCCTTCACAAAGCACGCTCTTACCATCCTTCAACAGGTTATTCACTTCATGTTCGCTATCTACGAAATGGAATTGTTTCAGGTATTCGATACCTTCCAACCATGCTTTTTCCAGTTCAGTAAGATCGTATTCATAATTCAAGCTCTTCAGAATTTGTTCGTGACGAGCTTTCGCAGCGGCATACTTCTGGTCGAAGTTATGAAGAATATCACCTACACGAACACCGTTACGACTCACTTTATCCGTATAAGTAGGACCGATACCCTTACCGGTAGTTCCCACTTTAGCATCTCCTTTGGCTGCTTCATAGGCAGCATCCAGGATGCGATGTGTCGGAAGAATTAGATGAGCTTTCTTTGAAATGTGCAAACGTTCTTTCAGCGGATGGCCTGATGCTTCAAGTGCTTCTGCCTCTGCCTTAAACAATGCCGGATCAAGTACGACACCGTTACCAATGATGTTTACCTTGTTTCCTTGAAAAATACCGGAAGGAATCGAGCGAAGTACATATTTCTGTCCTTCAAACTCAAGCGTGTGACCGGCATTCGGGCCGCCCTGAAAACGAGCAACCACATCATACTTAGGTGTTAAAACGTCGACTACTTTTCCTTTACCTTCGTCGCCCCATTGTAATCCTAATAGAACATCTACTTTCATTTTTCTTTTTTATTGTTGTTATTTACTTTTTTCCGTTTGTTAGCTCTGTCGCACTTACTACATACTCCATATATATATAAGGAGTAATGCGAAAGCTGGAAGCGGCTCAATTTCGTATTTTCAATGGCTTGCTGCAGTTCCTCGTTCTGAAACTCGGTCACTTTACCACATTGAGTACATATCTGATGATGATGTGTCTCGCGATTATATGATTTTTCGTATTGGGAAGAAGTACCGAACTGATGCTTAATGACCAGTCGTGCATTGATAAGAAGAATAATGGTGTTGTAGAGAGTCGCCCGGCTCACCCGGAAATTCTCCTGGTCCATCATCCGTGAATAAAGCATGTCAATATCGAAATGACCGTCAATAGAATAAATAGTATCAAGTATGGCGTAGCGTTCAGGAGTCTTACGATGCCCGTTCGCCGTGAGATATTCCGTGAATATCTGCCTTACTGTATCTTTCACGTTTTGAGTTTCCATCATCAGCCAAAATTAGCGCGAACAAAGTTAAGCCTTTTTTGCGGAAAGCAAAAGAAATTCTTAGAAATAAGTGACAGGTAAATAAGTAATAGGTAATAAGTAGCAAGTAATAAGTAGATAGACATAGGTAATAGGCAATGCTTATGCAGATTATACATATTTATGCAATTACGGCATTACTTATTACCTGTTACTTGTTTATTCTTCCGTCTCTTCTTTCACCATATTGTAGAGCATTTGCTCTCCTTCCGAGGTAGAATCAGCCATACCTTCCACCAGGCGGCATACTTGAAAAGCATGTTCTTCGCTATGCTGCATATATTTGCGGATAACCAGCAAAGCAGCGTTACGAATATGATAGCTGTCGGAATGTACTGCACAAATCGCCTGGTCGAGCAATTCGCCGGAGGCGCGTTCGGTCATATCCCCTTTCTTCATCAGAAGACGGGCGGCAGTCAGGAAACCACAAGTCTGCACGTACTCCTGTTCGTCGGCAATCCAGTGAAAAGATTTAGCCGGAGCATACGGTAAATGTTGGAAGAGATTCATGCAGGTCAGTTCGGCTATTTCGATATTCCGGATGTTTTCCACCCAAATATCGGCTATCTCGGGATAAAACGTTTCAATCGGCTGAAGTATTCCCGCCAGAATCTTACACTCACGAATTTCCTCTTTCCATAAAGCCTGCGCCAGGTCATGATTCTTTTCATAACCTTCGGCAATCATCTTGATACGAGGCAGTTCCACTCCGAAATTGAGTTTATAAACCAGCCCTTTCTCGCGCATACTTTGGGACACAGCCCCGTTCATAGAGAGACGGAGCTGTGTCTTGATATCTTTCAATTGTTCTTTAATATCCATTTCAGATCAGTTGTTTATGGAAGGCAGCGGAGAATAATCAGTGCTGTAACGCAACATTTGTTCCACATAGCCTTCATCATAGGAAACTGTGACATCCGTAACGTTTCCGTTTTCATCTGTCACCAGTTCATATTTCGGATTCACAAAACCTTTATAAGGAGCCAGATTCAACTTCTTATAACGTTCAAGGACTTCTGCATGTAAAGCCGGATCTACTTTTACGGCATAGTTTTCTACCAATGAACGGGCACCTTCAAAGTCGCCTGTCGATTTGATCCGCTGAATTTCAGCCAACAATTCGCCGAAAAGTTCGCGTACCTTCTGATAGTCATTGATAACCACATAAGTCTTTCCGTCTTTCTTCGCCAATTCCACCACTTTATCAGCAGCCCCTTTCTCAAATACCCAACGGGCTATCAACTGGCGGTTGCGCATGTGAGCTTCTTCCACAGTATTTCCCGGTTCGATACGTACCAACTGCGTCATCAGACCATTCATCAGATAAGTATAGTATTGAGCTTTATAAGCATCGGGAGAAGAGAGAAGTCCCAATTCCACCAGCTTGGGATCAGCCACATAATACAATCCGAACAAATCGGCACGCGCCTCTTCGATGGTAGAGCCGTATGCTTTCAAAGCATCAGGATCTACCCCCGGCAGTAACTTACCGGAACCGTGTCCCAAACATTCGTGCAAGTCCGTATGCAGTTCATCCGTTAAATCAGAATAGGCATCGATCAGTTGTATTTCCGCATCGCTATAAACAAATTCTTCGTTGAATCCGTTTCCGTGAGCGGCTTTATTATAAGCATCTGTTATATTTCCGATTGTCACCGATTTAGAACCGTGGTGAGCACGAATCCAGTTAGCATTCGGCAGATTGATACCGATAGCTGTTGCCGGATAAAGGTCACCGGCAAGGATAGCGGCAGTAATCACTTTTGCCGATACTCCTTTTACCTTTTCTTTCTTGAAAGATTTATCTACCGGAGAATGATCTTCAAACCACTGCGCATTGCTGCTGATAATCTCCGTGCGGTGTGTTGACTCCACGTCCTTGAAGTTCACCAAAGATTCCCAGCTCGCTTTCATCCCCAACGGATCACCATAACTTTCAGTAAATCCATTCACAAAATCGATTCGTGAATCCAGATCTTTCACCCAGAGAATGGCATATTCATCAAAATCCTTCAGATTGCCAGTTTCATAGAATTGAATCAGCTTGGTAATAACGGCCTTTTGTGCCTCATTCTCTGCTACGCCTTCCGCTTTTTTCAGCCAGTAAACAATCTTCTCTATTGCCTGTGTATAGAGTCCGCCTACTTTCCAGACTTTCTCCTCCAACTTTCCGTTTTCTTTGACCAACCGACTGTTCAGTCCATAAGAAACCGGTGTTTCGTCTTTCGGATCTTTCATGGCACTATAAAAACTTTCCGCCTCTTTTTGCGTCACTCCGTCATAATAGTTACAAGCAGAAGTCAAAACAAGATCTTCGCCATCTGCCTGGTTTACCCGTTTTGGCATGATTGCCGGATCGAAAATCACCGGAAACAGTTCGGCACAAAGTTGTTCGGCAGTCTGCCCTTTCGCTAGCGGCAGCAACTTGGCATCTATACCGAGTACAGCCTGTTTCAAGAACTCCTGCGAGAAGTCGGGCACAAATTTCTCCGTACCATAGTGGTGATGGATACCATTGGAGAACCATACCCTTTTCAGGTACACCTCCATATTTTTAAAATCAGGCGTTGTTTTATCTCCCTGATAGTTTGTATATACTGCTTCGAGCATCCGACGGATTCTCAAATTATATTTTCCATTCTGGTCAAACAGAATATCCCTTCCCTCCAGAGCAGCCTCTGTCAGGTAATAAATCAGTTCTTTCTGTTTCAGCGTCAGTTCCTCAAATCCGGGAACTTTATAACGCAATATCTGTAAATCAGCAAATTGTTCCACTGTATAATCAAATTTGTCTGCTTCAGCAGTTGTTGTTTTACTTCCTCCGCACGATGTAAAAAGCGTAGCGGCCACTGTCATTAAAATCAGATGTTTTTTCATAATGCTAGCATTGATTAATTAAAATGAGAAAAGGAATTATCTCCAAAATCTTTCATTTAGAGGTAATTCCTTTTGGTCAGTTTTCGGAACGCGCAATTATTTCTTATTTTCGAGATGTTTTTTGCGATATCCATTAGGAGTCTCACCCACGTTTTTGTAAAATGCAGCATAAAAAGATTGACGATTTGCAAAGCCAACCATGGCACTAATTTCTTCCACATTTTTGTCGGCATAACGTTTGTCAGTCAATAAATGCAAAGCATCTTTTACTCTGTATTCATTCAACAGGCAAGAATAGTTCATGCCAAAGCGTGAGTTTACTACTGCAGAAAGGTAACGAGTATTCGTCTTCAATTCTTTCGCCAAGTCCTTAGCTGAATAATCAGGATCCTTGTACTTCTTCTGTACAACGATGATATTCAAGATCTTGTCATACAACTCGTCTGCCAATTCCGGTCTAATCAAAGACCTGTATGCAGCCTTTTTTTCTTTCTTTTCCCTCAAATTGTAGGGACGTTTTTTCGGAGTTTCTTCCGTTTTTTTGTTCTCTAAATCACTCATTGAATTAACTGGTTAGGGTTTGTTCATTTGTTAATAATTGCTCATTTGCAACATAACATGTTACAAATGTCTTACTTTTTTTTTAAACACACAATTATTTTGTGCATTATTTTTCTAAATAAACAATCAAAAACCTTGAAAAAGAAGGAATGGGTCCGAATAATAAGAAACTTTAACCTATTTATAATTCATATCAGAAACAGAAATCTACACATGATGGAAAAATGCCAAAGAAAAATGTACCTTTGCAGCATGGATAAATCAGCATCAATGAGAGAGACTCTAAAGACATATTTCGGGTACGATAGTTTCCGTCCTCTGCAAGAAGAAATCATCCACCACATCCTGAATAAACAGGATGCATTGGTATTAATGCCTACTGGTGGAGGAAAATCGATCTGCTACCAACTTCCCGCACTGCTTTGCGAAGGTACCGCCGTTGTCGTTTCTCCACTGATTTCGTTGATGAAAGACCAGGTGGAAACATTGCTGGCAAACGGCATTGCTGCCGGAGCACTGAACAGCAGTAATGACGAAACCGAAAATGCGAACCTGCGCCGTGCCTGCATTGAAGGGCGGCTGAAGCTGCTTTACATTTCACCGGAAAAACTTTTAGCAGAAAAGGACTATTTGTTGCGGGATATGAACATCTCTCTGTTTGCTATTGATGAAGCTCATTGTATTTCGCAATGGGGACATGATTTCCGTCCGGAATACACACAAATGGGGGTACTCCATCAACAATTTCCGCAAATACCGATTGTCGCACTAACTGCCACCGCGGATAAAATCACGCGTCAAGACATCATACGGCAATTGCACCTCAACCATCCCCGTGTCTTCATCTCCTCGTTCGACCGTCCCAACATCAGTCTGACTGTAAAACGTGGTTTCCAAGCGAAGGAGAAAAACAAGGCCATCTTAGAATTTATCCACCGTCACAGAGGAGAAAGTGGGATTATTTACTGCATGAGCCGGAGTAAAACGGAAACCGTCGCACAGATGTTACAGAAGCAGGGTATTCGTTGCGGTGTTTATCATGCCGGATTATCCACTCAACACCGGGACGAAACACAGAATGATTTTATTAACGACCGCATACAGGTGGTATGTGCCACCATTGCTTTTGGAATGGGGATTGATAAATCAAATGTCCGCTGGGTGATACATTATAATCTGCCTAAAAGCATAGAAAGCTTTTACCAGGAAATAGGACGTGCCGGCCGTGATGGACTTCCCAGCAATACCATCCTGTTTTATTCATTAGGAGACTTAATATTACTAACTAAATTCGCTTCGGAAAGTAATCAGCAAAACATCAACCTGGAAAAGCTTCAACGTATGCAGCAATACGCAGAGGCCGACATTTGCCGACGCAGAATCTTATTAAGCTACTTCGGAGAAACAACAACAGAGGATTGCGGCAACTGCGATGTTTGTAAAAATCCTCCTCAGCGATTTGACGGCACAGTCATCGTGCAAAAAGCATTAAGTGCCATCGCACGTACGGAACAGCAAATCAGCACAGGAGTGTTGATTGATATTCTTCGTGGAAACTACTCAGCGGAAGTAACCGGGAAAGGGTATCAGGAACTTAAAACGTTCGGTGCCGGACGCGACATTCCTCCTCGTGACTGGCAAGACTATCTGCTTCAAATGCTGCAACTCGGCTACTTCGAAATAGCTTATAATGAGAATAATCATCTCAAGATAACGTCAAGCGGAAGCAATGTTCTTTTCGGAAGGACACAAGCGGCATTGGTAGTTATCCAACATGAGGAAGCCGTTATCCGAAAAGGAAAAAAGAAAAAAGTGGTTATCGCCAAAGAACTCCCCTTCGGCGCGGCAGGCGGCGAAAGCCAAGACTTGTTTGAAGCATTGCGAGGATTAAGAAAACAGCTTGCCGATCAGGAAGCTTTGCCCGCCTATATCGTCTTGTCAGACAAAGTGTTGCATCTGCTTTGCATCTCACGTCCCACCACTATCGAAGAGTTTGGAGAAATCAGCGGTATCGGAGAACACAAGAAAAAGAAATATGGAAAGGATTTCGTAAATCTGATTAGACAGTTCGTAGAATAAAAGAAATTCTTTAATAGTATATATTAACGAGTCACCTGACTAATTATTATTCGTTCCACCAGGGTTATCTTTTCGTTCCACAGCTGTTTCCCTTTAGTTCCACATAGGTAGAACTAAAGGGAAACAGCTGTGGAACGAACTAATGCCTATAACAAAAGGTTCTAACTTATGTAAACTGGAAAGATATAGTTGCCTTATTGATCACTTCACTTGCATTGCCGCAATTGCTCGTGCAAATCAGCCGGAGGCACTCCCAATGAAATAGCTTTCTCAAAGTCAGCTTTTGCCAATCCTTTTTTCTTCTGTGCCAGGTAGATATTGCCACGCAACAGATAAGCATCAGCCGAGGCAGCATCCAACCGGATGGCTTCCTCCAAATCAACCAATGCCAAATCTTCATGTTTCATCTCACGTTCCACATCAGCACGGGCAATATAGAGTGTCGCATCTTCAGGAGTGGCCGCAAGCATCTTATTCAATATATCAAGAGCTTCCCGGAATTTTCCTTCTTTCTGTTCCAAAGTAGCCAATCCCAGCCGTCCGCTATAACTCTGCGGATCAAGTTCCAACAAACGATTATAATCTATTCTCGCAGCCGGATAATCGCGGCGGAGCACATAAATATAAGCACGCATCAACAGAGCTTCTTTGTTCTGCTTGTCCTCGTCCAACACCTGGCAATAATCCGTATAAGCACGGTCTGTTTTTCCCATTTCCATATAAATGGCGGCACGGTCAAGCAAAATAGGGACTGCCAAAGGAGCAAAGTTCAGTGCAAAAGAATAAGATTCCAATGCTTTATCAAACTCACCCAAACGGCGCTGAACTAACCCTAAGTTAGAAAAGAGCAATGCATTCTTAGCGTTCTTCGGTTCCAACTTCAAAGCCTGAAGCAAAAGTTCCTCTGCCTGAGGAAGACTGTCTTGCTCGATACACTCAATGGCTCTCTCAGACAATTGCTGATAGGTTTGCGCAAAGGCAACAGCCGGAAAACAAAAAAGCAAAGCTATAATTATTCTTACCATGGTTCAGGTCTTTTTATAGTTAATGAATTAATCCAATGGATATGCGTCAAAAGCAAACAGTTCGGTCGACAAATAACGCTCTCCCGTATCAGGTAACAATGCTACTATTTTTTTGTTCTTAAATTCCGGACGTTGTGACAGTTGACGGGCGGCATACACAGCTGCTCCCGAAGAAATACCGACCAACAAACCTTCTGTTGCCGCTAACTCACGCCCCGCACGAATCGCTTCATCATCAGGCACACCTATTACTTCATTCACCACCGAAGCATCATAAAGCTTCGGGATAAAATTCGCTCCAATACCTTGAATACGATGTGAAGCCGCCTCGCCCCCTGCCAACACTGGAGACGACGCCGGTTCCACAGCGACAATATAAATATCCGGATTATGTTTCTTTAAAGCACGGGCTACTCCGCAGACCGTTCCCCCGGTACCGACTCCGGCTACAAAAACAGCCACTTCACCGTCCGTATCCCGCCAAATTTCTTCACCTGTTGTCCGTTCATGAACAGCAGCATTGGCCGGATTTTCAAATTGTTGCAAAATCACCGAACCGGGGATACTATCACGCAACTCCTGCGCTTTGGCAATGGAAGCTGCCATTCCTCCCAGTCCATCTGTCAATACAATCTGCGCACCCAGCGCTTTCAACAGATTCCGCCGTTCCAAGCTCATCGTTTCGGGCATGGTCAATATCAGGTGATACCCTTTAATAGTAGCCACCATTGCCAACCCTACACCTGTGTTTCCACTTGTCGGCTCAATAATCGTTGCACCGGGTTTCAATGCTCCACGAGCTTCCGCATCTTCAATCATCGAAAGAGCTACTCTGTCTTTTACACTTCCCGCCGGATTAAAAGCCTCCAGTTTGGCAATAATATTTTGTTCCAGACCATACTTTCCACTATAACCGGAAAGTTCCATCAAAGGGGTATTCCCCACTAAATCTGTTAGTTTCTTTGCAATCTTTGCCATCTTATTACTTCATTTTTGTCACAGACACGACAAAGATATGGAAAAAAAGGTATGTTTTATATCACATCATGAGAAAGATAAGGAAAAGTATAGTAACTTTGTATCCGTTCAATCTTTTTAAGTTTACATATATGAAAAAGAGAATTATACAATTTCTCACGACCTATTTTTTATTTGTTCTTTTATTCGTTCTTCAGAAACCAATCTTCATGGTTTACTACCATGACTTATATACCGATGCATCTTTGGGTGACTACTTCCGCGTCATGTGGCACGGATTACCGCTGGATTTATCTCTTGCAGGCTATCTGACTGCTATCCCCGGCCTAGTGCTCATCGCTTCCGCCTGGACAAACTCATCCATACTCCGCCGCATCCGGCAAGGATATTTCGGATTAATAGCCTTTGTCATGGCCTGTCTTTTTATCATCGACCTGGGATTGTACGGCTTCTGGGGATTCCGTCTGGACGCCACCCCAATTTTCTATTTCTTCTCTTCTCCCAAAGACGCTATGGCAAGTGTCAGTTTTTGGTTTGTTCTACTTGGAATTCTGGCTATGCTGATCTATGCAGCAATTCTATACTGTATTTTCTACTGGTTCCTTATCCGGGAGAAAAAGCCTCTGAAAATACCCTATCGGCGTCAGAATGTCTCTCTTGCACTCCTTTTACTCACAGCAGCACTCTTCATCCCTATCCGGGGCGGATTCAGCGTATCGACCATGAATTTAAGCAAAGTGTATTTCAGTCAGGACCAACGCATGAATCATGCTGCCATTAATCCGGCATTCAGCTTCATGTATTCTGCCACCCATCAAAATAATTTCGATAAGCAGTATCGCTTCATGGATCCGAAAATAGCCGACGAATTATTTGCAGAGATGATAGACAAACCCGTCACAGCAACAGACAGCATCCCCCAATTATTGAATACACAACGCCCGAACATTATTTTCATTATCCTTGAGAGTTTCTCCACACACTTGATGGAAACTTTCGGAGGACAACCCAATGTGGCTGTCAACATGGATAAATTCGCCAAAGAAGGCGTATTATTCAGCAACTTCTACGGCAGCAGTTTCCGCACAGACCGCGGACTGGCATCCATCATCAGCGGATATCCCGGACAGCCGAGTACCAGCATTATGAAATATCCCGAAAAGACGGACAAACTTCCTTCCATCCCCCGCAGCTTGAAAAATGCGGGATACAGCCTGGAATATTACTATGGAGGAGATGCCGATTTCACCAATATGCGTTCTTACCTGGTATCTTCCGGCATTGAGAAAATTATTTCCGATAAAGATTTCCCTCTGTCCGAACGTACCGGAAAATGGGGAGCACAGGATCACGTTTTGTTCCAACGCCTGATGAAAGATCTGAAAGAAGAAAAACAAAAGGAGCCATTCCTGAAACTGGTTCAGACATCAAGTAGCCACGAACCATTTGAAGTTCCGTTCCACAGGCTGGATGATAAAGTCCTCAACTCTTTTGCGTATGCCGACAGTTGCGTGGGAGATTTCGTGAAACAGTATCAGGAAACACCGTTATGGAAAAACACACTGTTTGTACTCGTTCCCGATCATCAGGGCGCATACCCATACCCGATAGAAAATCCGCTGGACGGACAAACCATTCCGCTGGTTTTAATCGGAGGTGCAATAAAACAACCTCTTGTAGTAGATACTTATGCTTCACAAATTGACATTGCCGCTACCCTGCTCGCTCAATTAGGATTGCCGCATGATGAATTTACTTTCAGCAAGAATATCATGAATCCGGACTCTCCTCATTTCGCGTATTTTACCCGACCGAATTATTTCGGAATGATTACCGCCGACAACCAATTGGTGTACAACCTCGATGCCAATACCGTACAACTGGACGAAGGCACCGCCAAAGGAGCTAACCTGGAAAAAGGAAAAGCGTTCCTACAGAAGCTCTACGATGATCTTGCTAAACGCTAATAATTAAGAAATATGGAATATTTATAAGGCAATATAGGACATTTACTATTCTTTATTGTATATTTGTGACGTTAAAAATAGATCAATAAAGCCTGATGATACATAGCGAAATCGTCCAATTCCTTTCAGAGATAGATACAAATATCTTCTTATCTTTCAATGGTATACACTCCCCTTTCTGGGATTATTTCATGAGTTCCTTCACGGGTAAAATAATCTGGGTTCCCATGTATGCCACCATATTATACATATTATTAAGAAATTTCCACTGGAAGGTAGTCTTATGTTATGTGGCAGCCATCGCGCTCACGATTACCTTTGCCGACCAAATGTGCAGCAGTATTATCCGCCCGGTGGTGGCACGCCTGCGTCCCGCCAATCCGGACAACCCGATTGTAGATATGGTATATATCGTGAACGGGTATCGCGGAGGAAGTTATGGTTTCCCATCGTGCCATGCGGCCAACTCATTGGGCCTTGCCATGTTTGTAGTATTCCTGTTCCGCAAACGCTGGCTAAGTATTTTCATTATAACCTGGGCAATTCTCAATTGTTATACACGTATATACTTAGGTGTACATTATCCCGGTGATTTACTCGTAGGAGGTATTATCGGAGGATTCGGCGGTTGGCTATTCTGCACTATCGCTCACAAAGCAGCCATCTATTTGGAACCTTCCACCCGCACAAAGAGAAAGGAAATAAAACAATGGTCAGTCACTATTTATGTAGGATTGCTGACCGTACTCGGTATTGTTCTATATTCCACTATTAAAAGCTGGTAAAACATACATTATTTAAAGCTAAAAAGTAAAAGCCTGACACCGTGTATCCGATGTCAGGCTTTTACTTTTTAGTCTAGTTTATCAAGCTTTCTTGATATAATCAACAATCCACTGTCCTACTTCTTTCGTTCCGTATTTAGCACCGTCAGCCACCTGGATTTCGGGTGTACGTACATTCTCATCCAAAGAAGCGTCTACTGCTTTACGAATCAGCGCACCTTCTTCTTTGCAATCGAAATACTCGAACAACATAGCTACGGAAAGAATCTGTGCCAACGGATTAGCAATATTCAGTCCTTTAGCCTGCGGCCATGAACCGTGAATCGGTTCAAACACCGGAGTACTCTCGCCTGTGGAAGCAGAAGGAAGCAAGCCCATAGAACCACTGATTACAGAACCTTCGTCAGTCAGAATATCACCGAAGGTGTTTTCCGTTACCATCACATCGAAGAAAGCAGGTTCCTGAATCATCTTCATTGCAGCATTGTCCACAAACATATAGTCAGTTGTCACTTCCGGATAGTTCGGAGCCATTTCCTGTGCAATCTGACGCCACAGACGGGAAGAAGCCAACACGTTTGCCTTATCTACCACCGTCAGATGTTTTCTGCGCTTCATCGCATATTCAAAAGCCACTTTCAAGATACGTTCGATTTCCGGACGAGTATAATAGTTGGTATCATACGCCTTATCATTATCCTGATACTTTTCACCGAAATACATACCTCCGGTCAACTCACGGATACAGATAAAATCTGCGTTCTCTACCAGTTCCGCACGCAACGGAGATTTGTGAATCAGGCATTTGAATGTCTGTACCGGACGGATATTAGCGAAAAGTCCCAGTTTCTTACGCATCGCCAGCAAGCCTTGTTCCGGGCGTACCTTAGCGGTAGGGTCGTTATCAAATTTCGGATCACCTACGGCAGAAAATAAAACAGCATCCGCATCTTTACAAACCTGATAGGTTGCTTCCGGAAACGGATCGCCTACTTTATCAATCGCATCAGCTCCACAGATTGCATATTCATAACTTACTTTGTGGCCAAACTTCTCGCAAACGGCACTCATCACATCTACACCTTGCACAGAAATCTCCGGTCCGATACCGTCGCCTGCTAATACAGCAATTTTAAAATCCATAATCGTTTATTATTCTATTTATATATTCTTATAAAAAACATTCTTCGGGCAAGTTGTTTCTCATTTGCTCTTCTCGTATTCATCTTCTATGAGGTTCAACATCTTCATAGTAGCCTTAATGGCAGCCTCTGTCTGGTCGGCATCGAGTCCACGGGTACGGAACACCTGCTCATCATAACTCCACGTGATTACCGTCTGCACAAATGCATCCGTACGTCCACCGGGAGGGATGGTTACCGCATAATTGGTCAACATCGGGAATTTACGTCCTAATGTCACCTTATATATCTTACGCAGCGCACGAACAAAAGCATCATACTGACCATCGCCGCCTGAACTCTCTTCGTACTCTTTTCCGTTGATTTCTATCTTCAACGTTGCCATCGGTTTCAACCCATGAGCCAGATTCACAAAATAACTCTTCAGTTTGACCTTCTCCCCCACTGCTCCATGTTTCAACACATCCGAAACAATGTACGGCAAATCTTCCTGGGTAACCAGCTCTTTCTTGTCGCCCAACTCGATGATGCGTTCCGTCACCTTGCGCATAGCATCTTCGTCCAGCTCCAATCCGAGGTCTTCGAGATTTTTGCGGATATTAGCTTTGCCGCTTGTCTTACCCAATGCATATTCGCGCTTGCGGCCAAAACGTTCGGGAAGCAAATCATTACAGTAGAGATTATTCTTGTTATCCCCGTCGGCATGCACTCCTGCCACTTGCGTAAAGACATTCTCACCTACAATCGGTTTATTGGCAGGTATCACAATCCCCGAATAAGACTCCACTACCCGGCTGACATCATTCAAACGGCTCTCATCGATATTGGTCACCGCATTGAAATGGTCTTTCAAGATAGCCTGCACACTTGCAAGAGGAGCATTGCCTGCCCGTTCGCCCAGTCCGTTGATGGTTGTATGCAATCCTTTGACACCGCTTAATACGGCTGCAAGAACATTGCTCACTGCCAAATCATAGTCATTATGCGCATGAAAATCGAAATGAGTATTCGGATAACGTTTCTTCATCTTCCGCATATACTCTATCACTTGCAAGGGATTCAAGATACCCAGCGTGTCAGGCAACATATAACGCTTGATGCTTGTCTCTTTTAATCCATCCATCAACTGAAATACATAATCGGGAGAATCTTTGATACCGTTACTCCAATCTTCCAGATAAACATTGACGGTTATATCCTGTTCGTCGGCATAATGCACCACATTAATGATATCCGCCAGATGTTCTTCCGGTGTCTTTTTCAGTTGTTGCGTACAATGCTTCAGTGAACCTTTACAAAGAAGATTAATCACACGGCAACCGGTACGCTGAATCCAGTCGACAGAAGTATACCCGTCAACAAAACCGAGCACTTCCACTTTATGGAGCAGATTACGACGGGCCGCCCAATCGCAAATCATCTTCACGGCTTCAAATTCACCGTCCGACACACGCGCCGAAGCAACCTCCACCCGGTCTACCTTCAAATCTTCTAATAGCAAACGGGCGATCATTAGTTTCTCATGAGGCACGAAAGACACTCCGCTGGTTTGTTCACCATCACGAAGCGTTGTGTCCATGATTTCTATTTTCACGCCTTCTTTTCCCATTCTTCTATTTTATCTTTATTACTTAACAAGAAATCGATATCGTCCAATCCGTTCATCAAACAAAGTTTCTTGTAAGCATTGATTTCAAAATGTTCACTTTTACCTGTCGCCTTGTTGGTGATGGTCTGTTCGGGAAGGTTCACTTCCACTTCCATCTTCGGGTCAGCTTCTATCGAATCGAACAATTCTTGCAGAAACTCCTCAGTTACAACCACCGGAAGCACAAAGTTGTTCAACTCATTGTTCTTATGAATATCGGCAAAAAAGCTGGATACCACCACACGAAAACCGTAGCCAGCAATTGCCCAGGCTGCGTGTTCACGGCTGGAACCCGAACCGAAGTTCTTACCTGCCACCAATATCTGTCCGCTGTAAGTAGGGTTGTTCAACACAAAATCCTTGTTCAAAGAACCATCTGCATTATAACGCCAATCACGGAAAAGGTTATCACCAAAGAATTTTTCTTCACGAGTGGTTGCTTTCAGAAAACGTGCCGGAATAATCTGATCGGTATCTACGTTCTCTAAAGGAAGAGGAACACAAGTACTTGTGATTATATTAAATTTTGTCTTAGCCATCTTGATATTTACTATTTAATGATTTACGAATTACGATTGAAATTACATCAGTTCTCTCGGATCGGTAATCACACCAGTCACCGCAGCTGCAGCGGCTACCAGCGGACTAGCCAACAAGGTGCGTGCACCAGGTCCCTGACGTCCTTCGAAGTTACGGTTGCTGGTAGATACCGAATATTTTCCGGCAGGAATCTTATCATCGTTCATTGCCAGACAAGCAGAACATCCCGGCTGACGAATAGCAAATCCGGCTTCCGTCAAAATCTTGTCGATTCCTTCCTTACGGATCTGTGCGTCTACCATCCATGAACCCGGAACCAGCCATGCAATTACATTCTCCGCTTTCTTGCGGCCTTTCACGATGGAAGCAAATGCACGGAAATCTTCGATACGACCGTTTGTACAAGCTCCGAGGAATACATAATCAATCTTTTTACCCAACAAAGATTCCCCTGGTTGGAATCCCATATAGTCCATTGATTTCTTGAATGAAACCTGTGCAGCCTCACTCATTCCTTCCATAGTAGGAATGTGCTGTGTGATGCCCATACCCATACCCGGATTCGTTCCGTATGTAATCATCGGCTCAATGTCAGCAGCTTCGAAACGGACTTCCTTGTCAAATACGGCATCGTCATCACTCTTCAATGTCTTCCAATATGCCAAAGCCTTGTCCCATGCTTCGCCTTGCGGAGCACTTTCACGTCCTTTGATATATTCAAAAGTCACTTCGTCCGGAGCAACCATACCACCACGTGCCCCCATTTCAATAGAAAGGTTACAGAGAGTAAGACGTCCCTCCATTGTCAGATTGCGGATGGCCGAACCCGCATATTCTACGAAGTAACCGGTAGCGCCGCTGGTAGTCATCTTGGACATCATATACAGAGCTACATCTTTTGCAGTCACCCCTTTGCCCAGTTCACCGTCTACCGTGATACGCATTGTTTTCGGTCTTGACTGAAGAATACATTGTGAAGCCAATACCATTTCCACTTCGCTTGTTCCGATACCGAAAGCGATTGCTCCCATCGCACCGTGAGTAGAGGTGTGAGAGTCACCGCAGACAATCGTCATTCCCGGCAAAGTCAAACCACGTTCGGGACCTACGACATGGATAATTCCATTCTTCGGATGCATCATACCGTAGTGTGTCAAACCAAAATCCTTCGCATTCTTAGTCAGTGTGTCGACCTGCATTTTAGAAACCGGATCTTCAATCTCCTTATCCTGATCGTGTGTCGGTGTATTATGGTCGGGCATACAAAATACCTTTTCCGGACGCAACACTCCGATTCCACGTTCACGCAATCCGGCAAAAGCTTGCGGACTAGTCACTTCATGACAATATAAGCGATCAATATAAAGTTGTGTAGGGCCATCTTCCACAGTAGTCACCACGTGGGCATCCCATATCTTATCAAATAATGTATTCATCTGTTTATTTACTATTTTACTAATTACTATTTACTATTTACTATTTACTATTTTAGTCAATCTCTACAATGCCGATACGACTGTCAGCCTCTTTTTTATGATTTGAATTTGTTAATACAGTCAATATAAGCTTCTACGGAAGCGGCAATAATATCTGTATTAGCTCCAAAACCATAATAAATCTGGTTATCGTATTCTACCTGCATATGTACTTTACCTACATCATCACTTCCCTTGCTGATAGCCTGAATAGTAAACTCTTTCAAAGTCATGTGGCGTTCTACAATCTTCTTCAATGCTTTGATAGCTGCATCTACCGGACCGTTACCGCTGGCACAAGCCTCAAACTTCTCACCGGCAATGTTCAATCCCAAACTAGCTACCGAACGAACGCCAACCCCACTCGTCACCTGCAAATAATCCAATTTGATGCGATGGTTCTGGCTACGGTCTGCGCCTGCCAATACTAAAATATCATCATCATTAATATCTTTCTTCTTATCAGCCAATTTCAAGAACTCATCATACACCTTATCCAGCTTTTCCTGATCCAAGTCAACTCCCAAGATAGAAAGACGATTTTTCAATGCGGCACGTCCGCTACGGGCTGTCAATACGATAGAGTTATCATCAATACCCACATCATGCGGATCAATAATCTCATACGTCTGTACATTCTTCAACACGCCATCCTGATGGATACCTGAAGAGTGCGCGAAAGCGTTACGTCCAACAATTGCTTTATTCGGCTGCACCGGCATATTCATCAGGCTGGAAACCATGCGGCTGGTCGGATAAATCTTCTGTGTATTGATATTGGTCTGAATATCTATTTCGTGGTGGCTCTTGATAATCATGGCGATTTCTTCGAGGGCAGTATTTCCTGCACGTTCGCCGATACCGTTGATGGTTACTTCCACCTGACGTGCGCCGTTCAAAACACCGGCTATCGTATTGGCGGTAGCCATACCCAAGTCATTGTGACAGTGAGTAGAAAGTATGGCATTATCAATGCCGTCTACATGGTCAATCAAGTATTTTATCTTAGCGCCATATTCTGAAGGCAAGCAATAACCCGTTGTATCAGGAATATTCACTACGGTAGCTCCTGCCTTGATAACAGCTTCCACCACACGTGCCAGATATTCATTATCCGTACGGCCTGCGTCTTCTGCATAAAACTCTACATCGTCCACAAAACGGCGGGCATACTTCACGGCAGCTACCGCACGTTCGATAATCTCTTCACGATTCGAATTGAATTTATATTTAATGTGCGAATCAGAAGTACCGATACCGGTATGAATACGTTTATGTTTAGCAAATTTCAGCGCATCTACAGCAACATCAATATCTTTTTGAACGGCACGTGTCAAAGCACAGATAGTAGGCCAAGTCACCGCTTTTGAAATCTCAATTACAGAATTGAAATCTCCCGGGCTCGAAATGGGGAATCCGGCTTCAATCACGTCTACTCCCAACGCTTCCAATGCCTTTGCTACCTGAATCTTCTCTACTGTATTCAACTGGCATCCCGGAACCTGTTCACCATCTCTAAGAGTGGTATCAAAAATAAATAACCTATTGTCCATATTCAATGTATATTATATAATTATTAGCATTAAAAAAAGCCTTTCACACTTGGAAGTGAGAAAGGCTTTCGTATATTTTCATTTATACACATTTACGCACAGCACTCACTTCCACTAACCTTTGATAGTAGAATAATAATACCGCATAGTAGAATATGTATAAACATCTGGTTCATTTCTTGTCTCTTTTATAGTTTGACGGTGCAAAGGTATGGATTATTTCCTTACCACCAAATAATACGTTACTTTTTTATCGAAAAAAATATCATTTCATAAGTTAAAGCCGTTTTTTACCAAAAATATATCACGAATAAAGGTCTATATTTCATTAAATAAAAAGAGGGAGTAGAATGTTTTCAGCATTCTCTCCCTCATCTTCTTTATTGTTCTAAATCAATAGATTACTTCTTATCACAACATTCTTTCTTTTCTGCGCAATCTGCTTTTTTATCGCAAGCATTAGCACAAGAATCTTTAGCCTGGCAGCAAGAATCAGATTCAACAACAGCTTCTACTGTTTCTACAGTTGTTTCTTCACCTTCAGAAGCAGCGTTAGTAGTTTTGTTACCAGTACAAGACATCATTGCAAAAGAAAATGTTACTGCTACAGCAGCCAAAAATAATTTAGTTTTCATACCTTTCAAATTTGCTTTAAACGTTTAATAAAATAATTGTCAGTCGCAAATATAGTACTTTTTTTGCAAAGTACCAAAAAACAGAAAGCCCCTTGATTCTTAGTTGAATCAAGGGGCTTCTTAAAAACGGCGGCTACCTACTCTCCCACTGTTACGCAGTACCATCGGCGTGACGAGGCTTAACTTCTCTGTTCGGAATGGGAAGAGGTGGAACCCTCGTGCTATAACCACCTGAATAAGGTTATGACATGATGAAAAGTAAAATTGAAAGCTCATCGCTCATTGAAGAGCAATCCGCTAAACGTATATACCCAACCGGTACATATTTGAAAGAAAGTGAACGGGCAATTAGTAATGCTCGGCTTTGATGTTACCACCTTTACACCTGCATCCTATCAACGTCATCGTCTTTGACGACCCTAAGAAATCTAATCTTGTGGCTGGCTTCGTACTTAGATGCTTTCAGCACTTATCCAATCCCGACTTAGATACCCAGCAATGCACCTGGCGGCACAACTGGTAAACCAGCGGTCAGTCCAACACGGTCCTCTCGTACTAGTGTCAGAGCCACGCAAATTTCATACGCCCACGATAGATAGAGACCGAACTGTCTCACGACGTTCTGAACCCAGCTCGCGTGCCACTTTAATGGGCGAACAGCCCAACCCTTGGGACCTTCTCCAGCCCCAGGATGTGACGAGCCGACATCGAGGTGCCAAACCCCTCCGTCGATATGAGCTCTTGGGAGGGATCAGCCTGTTATCCCCGGAGTACCTTTTATCCTTTGAGCGATGTCCCTTCCATACGGAAACACCGGATCACTATGCTCTAGTTTCCTACCTGATCGACTTGTCTGTCTCCCAGTCAAGCGCCCTTATGCCATTACACTCTACGGACGGTTACCAATCGTCCTGAGGGCACCTTTAGAAGCCTCCGTTACACTTTTGGAGGCGACCACCCCAGTCAAACTACCCACCAAACAGTGTCCCCGCAACCACGGGTTAGAACTCAAATAATCAAAGGGCCGTATTTCAACAGCGACTCCACAAATACTGGCGTACCTGCTTCGAAGTCTCCGGCCTATCCTACACATCAATTACCCAAATTCAATGTTAAGCTATAGTAAAGGTTCACGGGGTCTTTTCGTCCCATCGCGGGTAATCGGCATCTTCACCGATACTACAATTTCACTGAGCTCACGGTTGAGACAGTGTCCAGATCATTACACCATTCGTGCAGGTCGGAACTTACCCGACAAGGAATTTCGCTACCTTAGGACCGTTATAGTTACGGCCGCCGTTTACTGGGGCTTCAATTCAATGCTTCTCTTGCGATGACATCTCCTCTTAACCTTCCAGCACCGGGCAGGTGTCAGGCTGTATACGTAATCTTTCAATTTAGCACAGCCCTGTGTTTTTGTTAAACAGTTGCCTGGACCTATTCTCTGCGCCCAACTCTCGTTGGGACCCTTTATCCCGAAGTTACAGGGTCAATTTGCCTAGTTCCTTAACCGTGAATCACTCAAGCGCCTTAGTATATTCAACCCGACTACGTGTGTCCGTTTGCGGTACGGGTACCTTAAAGATTAAGTTTAGCGGATTTTCTTGGGAGTATGCTTACACGCACTATTACCGTTTCCCGAAGGAATTGGTATACTATCAGGTTCGACTCTCTTTGTGGATTTGCCTGCAAAGATCAACATCTACACCCTTCAACGGACTATTCCGTCAGTCCGCGGCGTTGTCACGACTCCGTCTCCACGTCACTCCTTAAGGTAGTACAGGAATATTAACCTGTTCTGCCATCGGCCTCACCGTTCGGCTGAGCCTTAGGACCCGACTAACCCTGATCCGATTAGCGTTGATCAGGAAACCTTAGTCTTTCGGCGAGGGGGTTTCTCACCCCCTTTATCGTTACTTATACCTACATTTGCTTTTCCACACGCTCCAGCAAAGCTCACGCTTCACCTTCGACGCAGAGTGGAATGCTCCCCTACCGATCATTACTGATCCCATAGCTTCGGTAAATTGCTTGATGCCCGATTATTATCCACGCCAAACTCCTCGACTAGTGAGCTGTTACGCACTCTTTAAATGAATGGCTGCTTCCAAGCCAACATCCTAGCTGTCTTAGCAATCTGACTTCGTTAGTTCAACTTAGCAATTATTTCGGGACCTTAGCTGATGGTCTGGATTCTTCTCCTTTAGGACATGGACCTTAGCACCCATGCCCTCACTCCTGGGATCGAACTACTGCGCATTCGGAGTTTATCAAGACTTGATAGGCGGTGAAGCCCTCGCATCTTATCAGTCGCTCTACCTCACAGTAGTAATTCCCAAGGCTGCACCTAAATGCATTTCGGGGAGTACGAGCTATCTCCAAGTTTGATTAGCCTTTCACCCCCACCCTCAGTTCATCCGGAAGCTTTTCAACGCTTATCGGTTCGGTCCTCCAGTTAGTGTTACCTAACCTTCAACCTGACCAAGGGTAGATCACTTGGTTTCGCGTCTACTCCTTCCGACTAGTCGCCCTGTTCAGACTCGCTTTCGCTTCGGCTACACATTTTGAAATGCTTAACCTTGCCGGAAAAAGTAACTCGTAGGTTCATTATGCAAAAGGCACGCCGTCACTTCTTACGAAGCTCCGACCGCTTGTAGGCGCACGGTTTCAGGGACTATTTCACTCTTCTATTCGAAGTGCTTTTCACCTTTCCTTCACAGTACTGGTTCGCTATCGGTCTCTCGGGAGTATTTAGCCTTACCGGATGGTCCCGGCAGATTCACGCAAGATTCCTCGTGTCCCGCGCTACTCAGGATACCACTACGCTTCGTTTAGCTTCGAATACCGGACTATCACCGTCTATGGTTTCATTTTCCAAAGAATTCTTCTCACTAAATGTCTTGCGATATCGTGGTCCTACAACCCCAATATTGCCGTAACAACATTGGTTTGGGCTAATCCCCGTTCGCTCGCCACTACTAGGGGAATCATTATTATTTTCTTTTCCTGCAGGTACTAAGATGTTTCAGTTCCCTGCGTTAGCCTCTTGCTATGCAAGATGTCATTCCTTCAGAATGACGGGTTGTCCCATTCGGAAATCTTCGGATCAAAGGTTATTTGCACCTACCCGAAGCTTATCGCAGCTTATCACGTCCTTCATCGCCTCCGAGAGCCAAGGCATCCGCCATGCGCCCTTGCTTACTTTCTTTCAAACGTTTTATTCTTGTATTGGTACTGACGTTGGAATTGCTCCCAGCTATCAATATTGCATACTCGAACACGTACGGTTTGATATATACTTTTAGCTCTTACTTTTAATTTTACTTTTTGTACATCATGTCAAAGATCGTTTTCTCTTTTCAGAGAGAGTGGAGAATAACGGATTCGAACCGTTGACCCTCTGCGTGCAAGGCAGATGCTCTAGCCAGCTGAGCTAATCCCCCAAGAGGTTGTTCAAGAATATCGTTTTTTAGCTTTCAGCTTTCAGCTTTCGCTGTTCCTCATTCTTGAGCTTGGTAGTCCCAGGCAGAGTTGAACTGCCGACCTCTACATTATCAGTGTAGCGCTCTAACCAACTGAGCTATAGGACTAGTTCAACCTTGTCTACCTGTGCGTTAGACTCGGCTTCTTTTTTCTCTTGTTTATCTCTATCTATACTTCTATAGATGGTTGATCTATATATTATAAATAAACAAGTACCAGTAGTACAAAAAACAGAACCTTTAAAGTCATTATTTTTAACGATGGCCGTTTTACATTATTCATGTAGAGTTGCATCGTCTTACGACATCACTCCAGAAAGGAGGTGTTCCAGCCGCACCTTCCGGTACGGCTACCTTGTTACGACTTAGCCCCAATTACCAGTTTTACCCTAGGACGCTCCTCGCGGTTACGTACTTCAGGTACCCCCGGCTTTCATGGCTTGACGGGCGGTGTGTACAAGGCCCGGGAACGTATTCACCGCGCCATGGCTGATGCGCGATTACTAGCGAATCCAGCTTCACGAAGTCGGGTTGCAGACTTCGATCCGAACTGAGAGAGGTTTTTGGGATTAGCATCCTGTCACCAGGTAGCTGCCTTCTGTACCCCCCATTGTAACACGTGTGTAGCCCCGGACGTAAGGGCCGTGCTGATTTGACGTCATCCCCACCTTCCTCACATCTTACGACGGCAGTCTCTCTAGAGTCCTCAGCATAACCTGTTAGTAACTAAAGATAAGGGTTGCGCTCGTTATGGCACTTAAGCCGACACCTCACGGCACGAGCTGACGACAACCATGCAGCACCTTCACACCTGCCTTGCGGCTATACTGTTTCCAATATATTCAGGTGCAATTTAAGCCCGGGTAAGGTTCCTCGCGTATCATCGAATTAAACCACATGTTCCTCCGCTTGTGCGGGCCCCCGTCAATTCCTTTGAGTTTCACCGTTGCCGGCGTACTCCCCAGGTGGAATACTTAATGCTTTCGCTTGGCCGCTTGCTGTATATCGCAAACAGCGAGTATTCATCGTTTACTGTGTGGACTACCAGGGTATCTAATCCTGTTTGATACCCACACTTTCGAGCCTCAGTGTCAGTTGCAGTCTAGTGAGCTGCCTTCGCAATCGGAGTTCTTCGTGATATCTAAGCATTTCACCGCTACACCACGAATTCCGCCCACCTCTACTGTACTCAAGACTGCCAGTTTCAACTGCAATTTTACGGTTGAGCCGCAAACTTTCACAACTGACTTAACAATCCACCTACGCTCCCTTTAAACCCAATAAATCCGGATAACGCTCGGATCCTCCGTATTACCGCGGCTGCTGGCACGGAGTTAGCCGATCCTTATTCATATGGTACATACAAAATTCCACACGTGGAATACTTTATTCCCATATAAAAGAAGTTTACAACCCATAGGGCAGTCATCCTTCACGCTACTTGGCTGGTTCAGACTCTCGTCCATTGACCAATATTCCTCACTGCTGCCTCCCGTAGGAGTTTGGACCGTGTCTCAGTTCCAATGTGGGGGACCTTCCTCTCAGAACCCCTATCCATCGTAGTCTTGGTGGGCCGTTACCCCGCCAACAAACTAATGGAACGCATCCCCATCGATAACCGAAATTCTTTAATATCAATCTCATGCGGGACTGATATGCCATCGGATATTAATCTTTCTTTCGAAAGGCTATCCCCGAGTTATCGGCAGGTTGGATACGTGTTACTCACCCGTGCGCCGGTCGCCATCTTTAGTTTGCAAGCAAACTAAAATGCTGCCCCTCGACTTGCATGTGTTAAGCCTGTAGCTAGCGTTCATCCTGAGCCAGGATCAAACTCTTCATTGTAAAAGTATCTTGTCATCCGTTAAGATGATTTTTTGCTCTGTTCAGGACGCCGTAATTTTATTGACCTTATTTCAAATACCTGACATCCTAAATCGTATCGCTACAATCTCGGACAAGTATTGACGGTTCTATTTTTTACTTGTACTACTTGTATTGTTTATCAATATTTCAAAGAACTTGCTGCTTTCGTTTCAAAAGCGAGTGCAAAGGTAAAGACTTTATTTTTAACCACCAAACTTTTTCGGAAGTTTTTTTTCAACCTTTCTCTTTACTCATTTCTCAGGCTCTCTATGCGAAAGGGAAAGAATGTATAAAAGAAAGGCTCCGGCCTTTTTCTTTGCGAATCGGAATGCAAAGATAAGAACTTTATTTATTATCCTCCAAAACTTTTCGGAAGTTTTTTTGTTCTTTTCTTCAGGACCAATCACGCCTTTTCAACAAGTCAATTCCGCAAGGCTTTCTTCTCTTGGAAAGCGGGTGCAAAAGTACGCCCTTTTCGTATACCGTCCAAATATATTAAACTCTTTTTTCGAACTTTTTTTGAAGGAATTCCCTAAAGTGCTGATCCATAACGATGTTGTAGAACATATTTTTTAAGGATGAGTGGCTCGTGGTCGGAAACGATAAGGGAAATACACATTATTATATCACACGCGGGCGCGTACGGGCGCACAACGGGAAAGTTATCCGATGGAGAGCTGTCCGATGAAAAAAAAGAGGAAAGAGGGCAATGCCTGGTTCCGCTTATTGCAAAAGGAAGACTAAAAGGATGAATTCACGGGGAAGGCCAAAAGGAAAATGAAAAGCGATTGTAGCAAAAAAATGCGCGGCCTGAAAACGATTTTATATTTTCATTTCTCATATTCTCATAGATTGTAGGGTAATTAGTTGTAAATCACCGAAATAGTACTATGAGAAATAAAACAGGAAACTGCGTTTCTCATAGTATTACCGGAGTTTTATGCTAGAAATGGCGCATTTCTCATTCCTTTTAAAGGTATTTCTCATAGTATTTTGACTATTTATACTATAAATTCTCGAGACAGATCCTAAACTAAAGACCAAGCTGAATACCAGACTAGACACCGCTTTACAATATATTATCAGTGCTTATTGAAAGTATACAGAGTAGACATCCGCATATTTTCCTATCTGCATCTGTATCGTTCCACTACAGTGAACAGATCATTGCACTAGAGTAGAAAGAACCGTCTGAGGTTGTGTCAAAACGTTGGCACACCCTCTTTTATATTTTACAGTTCTGCAATATTTTCTTTTGGCTATGCTACTTTTTCCTCATGCATTTGGCAACAAGTTGCTATATTCCAATTATATCGGGTTATAAATAGTCCCATAAACATATATTTGGCAACTGTAATGAACCCCTTTCCTTCTTTTGTCAGTTTAGCACACATTTTTTTGATATTAAAGGCTATAGCAAAGAAAGCAAAGTCCATTATAACCTTGTCTTCTCCCACATGCCGGAATCTTCTGTATGCCATGTTGTATTTCATTTGTCCAAACACAGCCTCTGGTTCTATACACCTCCTGCCTCTATGCTTGATACCTTCTTCTGAGAGCAACCTTTCCCGTGCCTGCCGTTTGTATTGATTTAATCGGTGGTTGACTTCTATAATACGGTTCCCCCGAGCTTTAAAACAACTGCCACGCAAAGGGCAACCTTCGCATCTTTTTGCTTTATACCGGGCACTTTCGGTGATGTATCCGCTCGCTGTCTTGTCACGTTTGGTTCCTATGCGGTTCATGTGCTGTCCCATAGGACAAACGTAATAATCCTCCCCCGCATTGTAATGGAGACTTTCGGCATGGAACGGGTTGGGAGTATAACGAGGACGCTGTTCTTTATGGAAGTAATTGTACTTGATGAAGGCTTCTATCCCATTCTCCTGCATGAACCGGTAATTTTCTTCCGAACCGTAACCGGAGTCTGCCACACAGATATTCGGTAAACGGTTATAGCGGTACTGGAAAGAGTGGAAAAAAGGTATGAGGGTCAGTGTATCGGTAGGGTTGGGAAACAGACGGAAGTCTGTGATGAATTGGTTTTCAGTACCTATTTGCAGATTATATCCGGGTTTGGTCTGCCCGTTCTTCATGGCATCTTCTTTCATGCGCATGAATGTGGCACCAGGATCGGTCTTGGAATAAGAGTTACGTTCTCCAAGGGTATCAAGGTGATTGTCGTATTCTATCAGTTTGTCACGATACCCTTCAAGTTCCCTGACCTGCTTCTTCTTTTTGCGCAGGGCTTTCTTTTCTTCCTTATCCTTTGTTGCAGGCTGGCGTTCCAGGGCTTCTTTAAGTTCATCCACTATGTCAGAGAGCATGCAGGGAGTAAACTCCACGGATGTGTCTTTTATAGAGTTCTCCTGTGCAATGGCTTCATCCACCTGCTCCAAGAGAATACGGATTTTATCCATTAGTCTTGTACGGTTCCGTTCGACTGTCTTGCGCCAGACAAAAGTATATTTGTTGGCTTTGGATTCAATCTTGGTGCCGTCGATATACTCCACATCAAGGCTGATGAAACCTTTATCGGCAAGGACAAGAACCAACTGGGTAAATACATTATTTATTTCCTCCTTTACACGGTTACGAAAACGGTTGATCGTGATAAAATCCGGATGCTCATTACCGGCAAGCCAAATATAATGAATGTCACGAACGAGGTGCTTTTCTATTTTACGGCAAGAATAGATATTATTCATGTAGGCGTAGATTATCACCTTAAGCATCATTTTAGGATGATAAGGACAACGGCCCGTCTCCTTATAAAGCTTCTTGAAACTCTCAAGATTGAGATTGTCAATAACAGCATTCACGATGCGGACCGGGTCGTTCGCAGCTATGTTTTCATCAATTCTTTGTGGAAAAAGAACGGTTTGGTTGGGAATGTAAGGACGAAAATGTAACTTTGCCATAACGAAAAACTTTATACCTAAAGATACGAAAACTTTGGGTAATAACAAAGCCCGGGCTTGAGAAAGTCTGGGCTTTGCGCATAAAAAAAGGCTGTGTCAGCGTTTTGACACAACCTCGCAATGATACAGATAGTAGCAGGAAAAAATAGCAATGATTAAGGAAAAGCATAAAGATATAAGGTACATGATACACAGGAAAGCAATAAACAATAGGAAATTGCTTAATAAACGACATAAAGAAAGGAATAATCGTAAAGTCCGAAGAGAGTCTGGGAAAAGATACAGACATAATGCATGAGAAAGGAGCAAAATAGATAAAAGGAGTATGAGAATAAGATAAGAAACGATTTAAAACCTATGAGAAATGCATCATTTTTAAGGATAAATAATAGAAATAGTATGAGAAATACCATTTTATACTTTATTTATCATTGTGTTATATTGCTGTTTTACAGGAGATTATTGTATCATTTATGAGAATATGAGAAATGAAAATGAAAAATCGTTTGCAGGAAACTTATCCTATCCACGTTTTTCAAAAAAATGATAAATCGAATAAGTCCATAAGATAGATTTATTTAGTACCTTTGCCATTCTATTTATATAAAAAGAAAAAATGAGTAAAGAATACACACTCGCAGATTTCACGGATATTTTTGACTATTCCACAGGCTGGTTCAGCGACAGTAGCATTTGTAGTCTATTCTATCAGATATTCAAACGATTCCCTTCCATGAAAATGGTAAAATATAAAGTAAACCAGGATTTTCTGAAAGAAATCAAAGAGCTTTATCAACAAGACGATGCGTTCGATATATTCGAGCATACATATTGCAATCATTTTGAGAATGAAAAAGAAGAAGAGGAGGAAGAAGAAGACAATACATCTACAAAAGAGTTATACGATTGCATCGTCATCTGCAAAAGGAATTTAATGATTGGCTATTTTGATAATTGCATAAAGATTGTCTATTCCAATATTAATAAGGAAGAAATCGATCAGATTAATCAGATTTGCGAAAACCACAAAAAGGAGAATGAGAAACTGAACAATCTATTTATAGTAACATACGCTCATAACTACTTCAGTCTGAAACAATCGCAAATCAATAAGCCGGCCATTCAGATTGACCGACACTATAACAATGATTTTGTTCCCGTAGCCGCCGAAATCGAAAACTTCCTATTGGGGGAGAATAAAAGCGGATTAATCATTCTACATGGGAAACAAGGTACGGGAAAAACAACTTATATCCGTCATCTTATCAATCTCGGAAAAAAAAGAATGATTTATATGAGCGGCGACCTGGTAGATAAACTTTCAGATCCAAGCTTTATCACTTTTATCCGCCAACAAAAAAATTCGATATTTATCGTAGAAGACTGCGAAGAACTATTGTCAAGCCGCAATGGAGGAAACCGCATGAATGCCGGACTAGTCAACATTCTGAATATCAGCGACGGACTATTGAGTGATGAATTATGTATCAAATTTATCTGCACATTCAACGCTCCACTAAAAGATATCGACGAAGCCTTGCTTAGAAAAGGACGTCTGGCTGCCCGGTACGAGTTTAAAGACCTGACAACAGACAAAGTGAACCAACTAATAAAGGAAGAAGGGCTGGATATCCCCCAACAGACACACCCCATGACACTGGCTGAAATTTATAATTACGAAGGCATGGATTTCTCCTTAGGAAAAAAGCGGGTAGGATTTTAAACGAATCCCCCCAAATATAGGCAAAGCGATGGAAAATATCTCTTAGATAATCCTTTCAAAGTTATTGGATAATTAGCTATTTTTGCGTTGGTATGAACGAATATGGCACACCCACACAATAACTTTGCATCAAATTCGTTTCATGATATAAAGGGATTATAACATGGCACTAAATCAAATAAACAAGCTGGTGTGGATTGTGGAAACTATCTACAAGGCTCGCAGAATATCCTTTGAAGATTTGAATTACCGCTGGATTGAGAACGTAGAGCTTAGCGGTGGTGAGGAAATGCAGAAACGCACCTTCCACAAATGGAAATGGAACATCTTCGACACATTCGGTCTTTCGATTGAATGTGAAAAATCAGCACCATATCGTTATTATATAGAGAATATGGACGATATGAAGCGAGGTAGCATTGAGAACTGGCTCCTCAGCACCTATTCCGTCAGCAACTCCCTCATGGAGAGTAAATCCATCAAGGACAGAATCTTGTTGGAAGACGTACCGAGTGGACAGGAATATCTGGAGCCTATTCTTGAAGCTATGAAGAAGAACCGCTTCATCCACATCACCTATTATAACTATTGGCGTGAGGACACCCGCGAACACTACGTTATGCCCCTATGCGTGAAACTCTTTCGTCAACGCTGGTATATGATAGGGCGCAAGTGGCCATCAGGCAGTGATCTTGTCTATTGCCTTGACCGCATCCGTGACTTCCGCCTTTCAAGTCACATATTTGAATATCCGACAGACTTCAGTCCACAGGAATATTTTGAGGGTTGCATCGGAGTAATCACCGGCGATGGTTGCGACATTCAAAAGGTAAGACTCAAAGTCAGTTCTGGCCAAGCCAACTATTTTCGTGACTTGCCCTTGCATGAGTCACAAGAAGAAACGGAACAAACAGAAGACTACAGTATCTTTGAGTATCAGCTTCGCCCCACCTTCGACTTCCAACAGGAGATACTCCGGAACGGTGAAGACGTAGAAGTGATTGAACCGATCTGGTTGCGCAAGGAAATAGCGGGCAAGATTAAGAGGATGTGGAATAAATATAATAAAGAGCAATAGATATGATGAAGAATAAAATCATCGCAAATAACGGTTGAATTATTATTTATTACTATAACAATGAAAGTATATACTCATTTTTTCAAAATCAATGAAACGGAAGGATTTCGTTGGAGAACACTATTACACTTCGGAAATTCTTGGGATTGCATAGGTAGTATTGTGATGAAAAATCCAGGATCTTCTACTTTTACCAAAGAAGCCCCCGTATCTAAACCAGAAGTCTTAGAAGGATTATCTCGTTATAGATTCAAAGAACTAAATTGGTATGAATTCTCCATTGATCCTACCATGAGATATGTGGCTAGTCTTTTTGCTTATAAATATGGACTTGACGATCCAGCCCAACTATCTGGCGTAATACAGATATTCAACCTCTTTTACATAAAGGATGCTGATTTGACAAAAGCCAAACAAAAAGCGGAAAAATATGGTATTCCACCACTATTCAATGATGCCCTACAAATGACTCAATATGATATTGATCATTTGATTGCTCCGGTGTATTTGGGGTTCGGAAGTTTGGCTTACAGCAAAGAATATGGAGAAAGAGCAAAACTTATTTTTGATGCAGCAATAAAACTTGAAGGGTGTAACTATCTTTCATGCAAATTCTGTGAGAATTTCTATTATCACCCACAATGGCTAATTCCTTTTGGCAAGAACTATCATAATGGTTTGCTAACACTTTTGCGATTCAAGCAAGAAACTTTTTATCCTACAGATGCAGATAATGCCATATTGAACATACCAAGAAATACTATAAGCCCCAGCAGAGTGAAAAGCATTGAATCTGCTGTACTTGAAAACTTTCCTACCTGTAGATACGATAATAACAGAAGACTGAAAAATAATGAAAATGCTGCATACGGCATTACAATTGCTGAAGGTTATATCGAGGTGCGGCAGGCTTTTGAAGGTAAATCAAAAACTGCCCAGCCAAAAGCTTCCGACAGCGAAGTGAAAAAGATGCTGGAAGATAGAGGATATATTAGCGAAAAGAATTGGTTAGGACGAAAAAGGTTAATTGATTTTGGCAACACGGATTCTGAGATTATCGAATACGTATGTACGGAAATCCAAGAATTATTCAAAGAACTTGAAATATATCACTGAAATTCTTGAAAACACATCACTTCTTGCAGCCTATGCCCATATTCGGCATGGGCTGTTGTTTTTTTTGCACCATGAAATCAATAAACGAGGATTTATGGCAAGGAATTCATAACAAAAAGGTTGGAACTTTTCCGTAAATACTACTGTAATTTGTGGGATTAAAAAAAAGATATGACATTTAAGGAACTTCTAAACTGTGTAAAATTTGAGGATGTAGCTCCTCATATTGTGAAGATGTATCCAGATATGAAGAACAGTCTGGGCTGGTTCAATTTGCATTTTGATATGCTTCGCCACCTGCCTCCTGTCGTTCACGAGGATGCCAATGATAAGGTATGCCATATAACACTAAGAAATGATGAAAATGGAACAGAATCCTATCTTGACGCTTTCCCTATGGAGGGAGACTATTGGGAGCATTCCTTAACTAAGGAAATCATCGTTGATTCCGATGTAAAAGCAACCAATGAGGAACTTGTGGCTTGTTGCCTATGGCACACGTCATTCTATGGTTTTGTAGAAAAACACTTGGATGAGAAGTTCGGAGAAATCTGCCTCGGAAGAGACAGTTACTCTTATAACAAGGTTTGGACTATGCGTAACTATGGTATAATCCGAAAGTATGGAGGTACCATTCCTACTATCAGAGAGTTATCGATGTCAAAGAAACAAAAGTTGACACGATTGACAAAGGATAATATCTGGTACGGAAGCAATAGGTTGAATAAATCGAAACGGAAGAGGATGTTCAGACAGGAATTTATGGTACACTATTATGAACGTATGGCACACATCAGTGAATTTATCGTTCAAGCCATCCCTGCCTTGGATAATGGAAAGAACTATCTGACAACAGAGCAACTCTGTGGATTGTTCCAATCGGAGAAATTCTGTTCTGAGGAAATCATGTCGTTTGCTGACGACAATAAGTCTGGCGCAAACTACCTGATGGACATTATCTCCCGATATGATATGGTTCAAAGAATGGATGGTATCGTGGTTTGTTTGATAACAGGAACAGGGCATGAAGTGCTCTCGGATGACGAACAACGGCTTTGCAATTACTTGGCAGAGGGGCGAAAACACTCAGACTTAATGATTGGAGTTGATACCTCATTAGGCAATCAAGTCATCATACGTTATGCAGCATACAATTCAAAAACAAATATAATATGACAGTACAAGAGATATTCGACACTCCTGCTATCAAGGAGGTTGAGAATGAAATGATTGGTCTGGAGGAAGACATTGAGCGACACCATGTTAACAAACCGGGTGGACTGGAGACGATGCGTGTGCTAATTGGATTGCGTCGCAATCTCCTTGCCGATATGTTTGTGATGGATGAGAATTACAAGAGATTGCTCTCAGACTTCAACGAAGCCATGAAGCAGCAACTTATTCGAATGCGTCATGAAACCATCAAGGCTGCACAGGGTGTGATGAATGCCGATGTGACAGGCGACATTCAAGTTATAGGCAAGTGTTTCCTCGGTTATCGTTATTCCAGACTTCATCCCGTGCAAACTATGCGAGCAAAGAAAATATGGGCTATCCTTAATTGTTCAATTGATGATTACGTCCAGTTTTATAGTGATGGAGTGCTGATAGGAGGCTATGTGTATGACAGCCGAAAAGAGCAGGAATCTGAAAGCCAAATGCTCTATTTGCAGGAAGAGCCGGATAACTGGAATGAGGGTCTCGACATGGAGATAACTAAGGATATGTATCTCATCTATCCTGTTCACCATCTCATTTCGCATACCGATTTCTCCATCTTCGACCTACTATGGGTGCGGGATTTCAGCATGGAGATACAGATGAAGTCGAACTACGACACCTATCCCGAAGAGGAAGAAGGAGAAGATATCTCATTTATTTGAGAATAATCGTAGCGAGTGCATTCCCAATTCACTCCGAACAAACTAGGATTTCATGTTAATTACAGGAATATGTACAGGAACATATTAAACTCCAAAGAAATTCTGTGTATGCAGAAAGCATCTTCCTGCTTGGTCCGCCAGGAACAGCCAAAAGCATGGTCGCATGCAGATTAAAGTTGGTATTCAAAGAGGCAAAGTCCTTTGAATACCTCATGTCTCGTTTTTCCACTCCAGATGAAATATTCGGTCCAGCCATTGACAGAGTAGCAAGAAATCAGGCGAAGCGGATAAGCTGCAAGGGCAAATCATACCCAGGCGTAACAAATCAACAAGAACGATTCAACATTTTTATACGTTTATTATACGCAAAAAGAGTTGCCCTATTATGGAGCAACTCTTTTAAATATTAAACTTCTTAAGTTCAAACTTAACTTGTGATACCTTATATCAACATATTCTTACTTATAAGAAACGGAACTTCAAAGATATTCACTCGCAAAATCTGTAATTATCCAAAGCTAAAAGGGAAAGTGCTTTCATCAGATAAAGCAATTAATCCATTCTTCCGCTGGATACAAATTTTGTTCTCTCTTGCCAGCCAACCGGCCGCCAATGCTGTACTTTCTACGCTTAGGTTTAATCTTCTTGCCAATTCAGGTATTGAAATTTCACCAATTTCTTTCAGGGCACACCAAACTTTTCCGGCATTGTTCCCTACAATTGTTTTATCCATGGCTATTTTTATTAATAATTTGGTTACAATATAGTCATTTTAATAATTGTTTATAACAAAACCAACTTTTTTGTTTTAGTTTTTGACATTATTTAAAACAAAGAAATCAATTTCGCGTCTAGTGATTAAAAACTTGGTAATAATTCGTACCATAACACCACTAAAAGGAACATTATATATCAAAATAAATTCTCAAAAAAGGAATCGGGCAATCACAGAAAGAAAATAGGAAATTGACATTTCCGCAATATCGGACAAGTCATTTCGCTTTTTTACCAATACCTTTGCGGAGTGAAATACCAAAATAAGTTATGCAACAGAAAAAAACAACGAAAGAAGAATATCAAAAGTGCGTAAATGTTGTAGTGGAATACATCAACCAACATTTGGGAGAAGACATTGATTTAAAATCTCTGGCCAGAATTTCAAACTTTTCTCCTTTTTACTTTCACCGGATCATGAAAGCTTTTCTCGGTGAACCGATTGGTACGTTTATTGTCCGGACGCGGACAGAAGCTGCCGCACGTCTACTCCGCTACTCGGATGTTCCGATTGCCGACATCGCCTACCGGATTGGTTACTCATCTCCTTCTTCATTGTCGAAAGTGTTCAAGCAATTTTATGGCATTTCACCTTTAGAGTATAGAAACAATAAAAACTTTGTAATTATGAAACCAGCGATTATCAGGCCAGACCTGGAACTAAAAAGAGAGATCAGAAACGTTTCCGAACGGAATGTGATTTATATCCGCCTCACCGGCGATTACAAACTGAATGATTACGGTGGCACTTGGAGCCGTTTATTCCAATTCATCAAAGAACAAAAGTTGCCGATGGGAGATTTCAGCCCGCTTTGCATCTATCACGATGATCCGAAAGTGACACCGGCAGAAAAACTGCGTACGGACGTATGTATGGTAATGCCTGTAAAGGTAGCTCCCAAAAGTGATGTCGGATTCAAGGTGATCCCAGCCGGACGTTATGCTATCTTCTTGTATAAAGGTTCGTATGACAATCTGCAAGCCGTGTATGATACGATTTACGGAAAGTGTCTGCCCGAAATGGAATGTACGTTGAGGGATGAAGCCAGCGCGGAACGCTATCTGAATAATCCATGCGACACTGCCCCTGAAGAGTTGCTGACGGAAATTTATATTCCGGTAGAATAATGCGGACAGACAAATGGCGGAATAAAGAGAATGAATAAAGATGTGATTGAACGTCTGACTTTTTGGGGCAGTGCAAAGCCCTGATAAGTCTATCTTTTAGACGCGGATGACACGAATTTAGCGGATTTATAATCTTCTTATCCGTGTCATCTTGCGTTATCCGCATCTAAAAACATATTATGCCATGACAAGCTGCCTTCCTCTCTCCTATCTGCTATTTTTCGGCATAAATGCCAATGCGGTTTCCTTCACTATCCGTGAATACGGCAAACCATCCTTTGCCGTCTGCCTCGATCTTTGTTTTGGGAATGACCACTTTCCCACCTTTCAGAAGTACTTTTTCCAAGGTCTGTTCTATATCCTCACAGTTGAAATGGATAAGCACTCCATGCGTTGAAGGAAGAAAGTCGAAATTTGAAGCATAAGAGACAGCACCGACAGTTTCACCTTCTTCTGTGAAACAAGCCATTTTTTCTGTTTCACATTCAAAAGTCGGAAGTTGCATACCCAACACTGTTTCGTAAAAATCGACTGCCCGATGGAAATCGGAAGCAGGAATCTCAAAAAATGCAATTAGTTTTTTCATTTCGTTTCTTTTTTATCGTTACTACTAAGCCTTTGCAAAGACACTGCAAAAGTAGGGTAACACGAGGAAGCCTGATAGGAAAAAAGAGACATTTTTAAAGTTCGGAGAAATAATCGGAATAAGGAGCGCAGACAGAAAGATACTCGGCAGGGGTATAACCGGAAAAGAGTTTGAACTCTTTTATCATGTGAGACTGATCGGAGAAGCCACATTCATAAGCTACTTGTACAAAAGGGATAGTGACATCCTGTTGCAACATTGACAATGCCCGCTGCATACGGACAATGCGAATAAATTCTTTGGGGGTAGTGCCGACATAATCGGCAAAGATACGTCCAAACTGCTTACTGCTCAAACAGGCTGTTTCCGACAGATGAGCAATGTTGATTTGCGGCTGGAGGTTTATTTCATGAAACACAGCAGACATCCGTTTGAGGTTATACTCCGGAAGGGTGTATAGTCGACGAAGAAAAAACTGTTCTATCAAACGAATGCAAACGGCATTATCAGAAATGTCAGTGACCTGTTTCACCAGATCCGATAGTTCTACATCTTCCATCGCATCGGTATTTACATTTTGTCCGTGAAACAGATAGCTGGGAATATGAAACAATGCTTTGACTGCATAAGGCTGGAAAACGACAGTTATCATCTCTATTCTGCCTGTAGACATCACATCCGAGAAACCGACCGATTGTCCGGATATGAAGGATTGGGGTTGCAATGCCGACTCGCCCAACAAAAGAAGTTGTTTCCCTTTATGAAATACCAGTTGCATACAGCCAATAGGCAGAGTCCGTTCGGAAACCGGAGTCACTGAATCGTCTTGCAATATCCAGTAATGCCGTATATAAGGAGTCAGCGCCAAACAGGGTTTTATGAGTTGAAATGATTGCATAGAACAAAGATATTATTTCTTAATTCAAATGCAAAGGTAAAGCTCCTGTTTAAAGAGATATAGTAAAAAAAGGACTTTTTATAAAAAGCCAGCAAACATTCTCTTAATAAAAAAACATCCCCTGTTTGAAGGAGCATGATTGTAGCTCACATTCAAACAGAGGAAGATTCTTTAGATAACGGAAAGTCCGTATTCGTAGGCCTCCGACATCGCATTATAGTCCTCGTCGGAATAGCTACCTTTATCTCTGGCTTTCTGCATATCTTTCATAAATGATTCTACGGAAGTCAGGAAGCTATAATAATTCTTCTGTTCTTCATCATAACCTGTGACAGCAGGAAGTTTCTTTGCAGCTTCGAGTTCTTTCTTCAGTTCGGCCATCTTCATATCAATACGCATGCCGTCCAATGCATGTTTGCGTGAATAGAGATTCATGATACTTTGCACGGTGCCGGACATCTTACGCATGGCCATGATTTGATCTTTCAACGGTTCGTCGGCAAGCAGTTCTTTTTCAGCTTGTTCTGTCAGAGGGCTTAGAATATCAAAGATCACTTGTTTATATTCCGACATTTCTACACTAAGCCGATAGTTCTCGTCGAGGAGCTTGCCGATCTTTGCAGTCTCTTTTGCCTGCTTGTAAGAGAGGAATTTATTAAAATTATCATAGAATTGCGTCCTTGCACTGAAAAGTCCTCGATAACTCTGCTTCAGATTCTGACGGACTTCTATATTAAAATAATCTCCCGGATCCATCAATTCCGCTGTATCTCTGGCAGATACTTCAGGTGGTGCAATCGGAGATACTTCAGGAACTTTTCCTGTCTGTTCCATATATCCCAAAACTGCATTTATGTCTTTCGCATTGGCTACATGCCTCAACACGATGAGCGATGTATGATAATAGTTTATCACCTTACTGGCATTGTCCAATTCCTCCGAAGTGACAGAGGACGCAGCCTGTTTCTTGTTTCCTCCCGAACAAGAAACCAACAAGAGAGCACCTACAAGTGCTCCGAAAAATAAAATATTCTTCTTCATAATGGTTCGTTTATTAAGTCTTTCGTACTATAACAATAAAAATCGTTTTTTGTTATAGACAAACAATGCATATTCGAGAAGTGTAGTGGAGAAATTTAAAATGCTGCTAACGATGATTAAGGAATAAGCAACCAACGTGTATAAAAACAAAAAATGGCTACTCATCACGAGCAACCAATCTTTTGTTAACCTTAAATCTAATACTTATGAAAAAAACACAGTACAAAGGTACCATATTTCAGATAAATAGCAAATTTCAGCGCCTAAACAGACGATATTATAACAGGGTTTAATACTCCGAGAATCGCATTAACATTTCAGACTTCATCCGTTAACATTTAACATATTCATTCACATAGGTTGCTCCCCGGATAAGTAAAAGTAGAAAAAAGGCTAATCATGGAAACGACATTGTTTTTTTTCGTAACTTTGAACTATGATAATCAGTGCCAGCCGCCGGACAGATATTCCGGCATTCTATTCTCAATGGTTCTTCAACCGGATAAAAGAAGGATTTGTATTAGTGCCCAATCCTTATCATCCGAAAATGATTAGCAGGATTTCCTTATCTCCTGCTGTGGTTGATTGTTTCGTATTCTGGACCAAGAACCCGGCCCCGATGCTTAACCAGCTGGATAAATTACAGGATTATAACTATTACTTCCAATTTACACTCAACCCTTACGGAGAAAAATTGGAGAATCGTTTGCCATCTATCGATAAACGAATTGATACCTTTAAAAAGCTGGCAGACAAAATTGGCAGAGAAAAAGTGATTTGGAGATATGATCCGATACTGACGAATGAGGAATACAACGTTTCTTTCCACCAGGAAGCATTCGCCCGGATTGCCCATGAACTCAAAGACCATACCTCGAAATGTATGCTGGGATTTATAGACCATTACCCCCATATCCGAAACTCGATACAACCATTCAACATCAATCCGCTGACCAAAGAGGAAATAGAAGAAATGGCCGTCTCCTTTAAAAAGACAATAGATATTTATCCCGGTATACAGCTGGACACTTGTACCGTCAAGGTAGATTTAAGACATTTGGGTATTCCCAGCGGCTTGTGCATTGATAAAAGGCTGATTGAAAAGATCACCGGTTATCCTATCCTTGCTCAAAAAGATAAAAACCAGCGTAATATCTGCAACTGTATCGAAAGTATTGATATCGGGACTTATGAAAGTTGTCTGAACGGATGTGTTTATTGCTATGCCATCAAGGGCAATTACAATACAACAGCATATAATATGAAGAAACATGATAAAAACTCGCCGTTGCTCATCGGTCATTTATCCGAAGATGATATAGTAAAGGAACGGGAGATGAAGAGTCTGCGGGATAACCAATATTCGTTGTTTTAGTCTTCCTGATCCGTATCTGACTTACAGGCATAAAAAAAGGCTATCTATCCCAGACAGCCAATCTTTTGTTAACCTTAAATCTAATACTATGAAAAACACAGTACAAAGATACGGACTTTTCGGTTATCTCCAAATTTTCGGCCCGACGCAGCGTATCTTATAACATGGTTTAATAGAATCAGAACCGTATTAACAAATAAGCGGTTAAGCATTAACATTTAACAGTTTTCTTAAATAATCAGGGCATAAAACCGGAGGAGATGCAAATGTTTTCCAATCGGACACCTTATCTTATTAAAGAGAGTTTATGAGGTCTAACAAATTCCTCTGTCATCTGTTTCTAATAGAAGGTAACTATCAAATTCCCAATATATGAACAGATTCGAAAATAAAGTAGTTGTCATCACCGGTGCTGCCGGTGGTATTGGCGAAGCAACCACACGCCGCATTGTCTCCGAAGGGGGCAAAGTAGTCATTGCTGACCATTCTGAAAAAAAGGCGGAACAGCTTGCCAACGAACTTACTCATGCAGGGGCCGACGTGCGCCATGTCTATTTTTCCGCCACCGAACTCCAGAGTTGCAAAGAGCTGATTGATTTTTCTATGAATGAATATCAACGAATAGATGTACTGATTAATAATGTAGGAGGAACCGATCCCAAACGTGACCTTAATATCGAGAAGCTGGATATCAATTACTTTGACGAGGCATTCCACCTGAATCTCTGCTGTACCATGTACCTTTCTCAACAGGTCATCCCTATCATGACTACCAATGGCGGCGGAAACATTGTCAACGTAGCTTCCATAAGCGGACTTACTGCTGATGCTAACGGTACATTATATGGTGCCAGCAAAGCGGGCGTCATCAACCTGACGAAATACATCGCTACCCAAATGGGAAAGAAAAATATCCGCTGCAATGCCGTAGCCCCGGGATTGGTACTTACCCCCGCGGCATTGAATAACCTGAATGAAGATGTACGCAACATCTTCCTCGGCCAATGTGCCACTCCTTATTTAGGAGAACCGGAAGACGTCGCAGCTGCCATCGCTTTTCTAGCTTCGAACGATGCAAGGTACATCACGGGACAAACAATCGTCGTAGATGGTGGCCTGACTGCTCATAACCCGACAGTAGCGTTATCATAGAACATAACTTTAATACAATGAATAAAATGACAATAATGGGAATATGGCTTCTTTCGCTATTTATCAATAGCGGATGCAACCGAGAATTAGTAGAATAGACAGTAATGATCTTAAAATATCTATCGAAAAGGGGGAAGAGTGGATGCATGATTTTCCATTGTTTCTGGGTTTCACAATGACTTTACCCATGCATTCATTTCGTTAATAGCTTCTAGTGAAGACGGAAGCTCCTGCTTAGTCTGCAAAGCATCCGGACGAAGATCGACACGCACATACCCCCAGCCGTCTTCGTCGATTTGCAGATAGCCATACTTCCTGTACTCTTCCAGGCAACTGTCTGAGCATCCTCCATAAAAGTCACATTGAAGTTCTTCTTCCAGTGTCTTTCTATTTGCAATGAATGAACTTTCACCCACCCAAGTAAAATCGTCCAAATCAACTTCGTAATAGTCCCCTCCTCCCCGATTAAGTGCGGCAACCTCCCCCAAACGTCCTTCGGGAAGCATCTTGTAGATGCGGACATAACACTCCCCCTCATACGGATTTTCATCTACAACAAGAAAAAGGCCGGACTTTCCACAGAATAAAGGGGATGCTGTAATGACACACTGTATCGTTCTTTATTCCGTCTTTATAAACAACTACCGAATAATAGGGTTCCGACACAAAAGAATCAGTCGAGCGAAAATAAAAGTGCTTATAAGCACCGTTCATCAATGAGCCCTTGTAAAAACAACGTTCCACGCCATCTACTTGTTTCCGGCAAATACTGTCGGAGTCATAGACCTTCAAAGAAGATGCTTCCGGTTCTTTTAGCAATGATTCGGAAAGTGCATCGGGAATAATCCAATCACTTCCTTTATAAAAATCCATAGAGAAAACTTCGGAAATAGCAGTAGTTTTTTCGCCTAAAGCGTTTTCCTGTGTTTCCTGATTTGTGGAAGAAGACTGCGAAGTTCCTCCGTTTTTTCCACCACATGATAACAACAGTAATACGCAGCTATATACCAAAGCTTTTTTCACACCAAACATCTTTTATTTAATACATAATTACGGCGAATTTAATGATAATATCAGAGAGTCAGGCATAAATCGATCCAAAAAATGGAATAATTATCAGTCGGGAGACTATTATTTCGTTCAACAAATACTAACTTTACAACGTTATTAATAGAAAAGAACGAACGTCATGATTGTTAAAACACTACTAGATACAGACCTCTATAAGTTTACCACCTCGTACGCTTATATCAAACTGTTTCCTTATGCAATGGGTACTTTTAGTTTCAATGACCGGAATGAGACAAAATATACCGAAGCTTTTCTGGAAACACTCAAGACAGAGATCAAGAATCTTAGTCAGCTGAGATTCACGGAAGAGGAGTTGGAATACATGACGAAAAATTGCAGATTCCTTCCGAGAATCTACTGGGAATGGTTGTCTTCTTTTCGTTTCGACCCGAATAAGATTGATATTCATCTGGATGAAACCTGTCACCTCCACATCGAAGTAACTGACTTGCTTTATAAAGTGACTTTATATGAAGTACCTTTGCTCGCCATTGTCTCCGAAATCAAAAACCGGTTCTTCGGTCATATAGCCGACATGAACGGGATTCTTTGCAAACTGTCGGAGAAAATAGAGTTATCGAACCAACACCAGCTCCGCTTTTCAGAGTTCGGCACACGGAGAAGATTCTCTATTGATGTGCAGGAAACGGTTATCAAAAAACTGAACGAGACAGCACAATATTGCACCGGAACTTCCAACTGCAACTTTGCAATGAAATATGGAATGAAAATGATGGGGACTCACCCTCATGAATGGTTTATGTTTCATGGAGCACAGTTCGGATATAAACATGCCAACTATATGGCACTCGAAAACTGGGTGAATGTTTATGACGGTGATTTGGGTATCGCACTTTCCGACACCTATACTTCCGGCATCTTCCTTAGTAACCTTAGCCGTAAACAAGCAAAACTTTTCGACGGTGTGCGCTGTGATTCCGGTAATGAATTTGAGTTTATCGACAAGCTGGTTGCCCGTTACAAAGAGTTGGGAATTGACGCGACAACCAAAACCATCGTATTCAGCAATGCGCTCGACTTTACAAAAGCATTGGATATTCAAGAATACTGCAAAAACAAAATCCGCTGCTCTTTCGGAATAGGCACGAACCTTACCAACGATACCGGGTTCGAACCTTCGAACATTGTGATGAAACTGACGCAATGCAAGATGAATGTCAATCAGGAATGGAGGGAATGCATCAAACTGTCTGATGATGAAGGAAAACATACCGGAAGTCTTGAAGAAGTACAGGCTTGCCTGTACGAGTTGAGGTTAAACAGAAACCAATAATCAAGACGACGGAAAGGCTATAAAAAGAAAAACAGAAGTACCTCGATAGAAAATACTTTCTGCTTTTCCTTCATATATGCCATACTGAAATGCACCTGCATAAAACCAGCTATTTATATCATTGTAATAAGCGATACAATATTTTTCAGGATTTGAACCCTTTCACTGCTCTTTCCAATCTTTCCAAAGGTAATTCACCGGATTGCCGCCAAAGCTGTTCCCCTTTTCTAAAAAGAATAAAAGTAGGGGTTGACTCCACCGTATAAAAATCAGTAAGGGCAGGTTCCTGGTCGATGTCCACTTCCACTACTTCCAATGTTCCTTCCATCAGTTTCTTGAATTCTTCAACAACCGGTTTCATGCGTTGGCAGTGAGGACACCACGTTGCGTAAAACTCTGCCATTACCCAATCACCGTTAGCCAGCTTCTCCTGATTTCTTTCTTCACGAGCTATTTTCTTTTCTTTCATAATGAAATCTCCTTTTAATTAATAATTATCAACCTAACAATATCAGGAGAAAGATGGTTTAGAAAAGAAGCAAGGTTACACACTAATTAAAGAATCAAACCCGTTTGCATTTACCCGACCAACTATCAATATCCAAGCGAATATTCTCTGTACGGTGAAAAGACTTCTCTGCATCATACTTCGTTCCTATCACTTTATCTTCCGGACTAAGGACAAGCATTGCACAAAATCGAAACTTTCGTGCAAAAAAGAAACATCTTATTCAATATTTATTTATCTTTGCCCCCCGAAATGGTTCAGAATCCGTATCCAACGGACGATGATTAATAGGGAATCGGGTGCAAATCCCGGACAGTCCCGCTGCTGTGAAACTCTGTTCAATGTCTTATAATTGAACTAATTTAACGCCACTGATGTTATTCGGGAAGGCAAATAAGACAAGAGTCAGTCAGAAGACCTGCCATTTTGTGTAAGACGCCCCTCTCCTCGTGGGTTAGGAGAAAGAGTATCACTTGTTAAGCCCCAAATCAAAAAAATACTGTTTTTCGTCGGGTGGAGTATGTCCATTAGACGGGAAGACATTAATAAGTATGTACTTAATTGAAAAAAGTATGATAAAAAAAATCTTAGTAGCCAATCGCGGTGAAATTGCCGTAAGGGTAATGCGTTCCTGCCGGGAAATGGAGATAACGAGTATCGCTATCTTCTCCGAAGCAGACCGGACCGCGAAGCACGTGCTTTATGCAGACGAAGCTTATTGCGTAGGGCCGGCAGCATCCAAAGAGAGTTATCTGAATATAGAAAAAATCATCGAAGTGGCAAAAGCAGCTCATGCAGACGCCATCCATCCGGGTTACGGCTTCTTGTCCGAGAATGCCACCTTCGCCCGTCGATGTCAGGAAGAAGGAATCATCTTTATCGGACCCAATCCGGAAACAATGGAAGCTATGGGAGATAAAATTGCTGCCCGTATCAAAATGATTGAGGCGGGAGTACCCGTAGTTCCCGGCACACAAGACAACCTGAAAAGCGTGGAAGAAGCAATAGAGCTTTGCAATAAAATCGGTTATCCGGTGATGCTGAAGGCTTCTATGGGTGGTGGTGGAAAAGGAATGCGCCTCATCCACAGTGCCGAAGAAGTGGAAGAAGCATATACCACTGCCAAGAGCGAATCATTGTCTTCCTTTGGTGACGACACGGTTTACCTGGAGAAGTTCGTTGAAGAGCCTCATCACATCGAGTTCCAGATTCTTGGTGACAAGCATGGAAACGTCATTCATCTGTGCGAACGCGAATGTTCCGTGCAACGCCGTAACCAGAAAATCGTGGAAGAGACTCCTTCGGTTTTCGTCACTCCCGAACTGCGAAAAGACATGGGTGAAAAAGCGGTAGCGGCGGCTAAAGCTGTGAACTACATCGGTGCGGGTACTATCGAATTCCTTGTTGATAAACACCGCAACTATTATTTCCTTGAAATGAACACCCGCTTGCAGGTGGAACATCCGATTACAGAAGAAGTGATTGGAGTAGATTTGGTAAAAGAGCAAATTAAAGTTGCCGACGGACAAGTGCTTCAACTGAAACAAGAGAATATCCAACAACGTGGACACGCTATCGAATGTCGTATCTGTGCCGAAGACACTGAAATGAATTTCATGCCGAGTCCGGGTATCATCAAACAGATTACAGAGCCAAACAGTATCGGTGTGCGTATTGACAGCTATGTATACGAAGGATATGAAATCCCGATCTACTATGACCCGATGATCGGCAAACTGATTGTGTGGGCTACCAATCGCGAATATGCGATCGAGCGAATGCGCCGTGTTCTCCACGAATATAAATTGACCGGAGTGAAAAACAACATCAGCTATCTGCGTGCCATCATGGATACACCTGATTTTGTAGAAGGTCATTATGACACAGGGTTCATTGCCAAGAACGGCGAGTACCTGAAACAACGGATTATGCGCACCAGCGAACACTCCGAAAATATTGCCCTGATCGCTGCCTACATAGACTATCTGATGAATCTCGAAGAGAACAACAGCGGTATGGCTGCCGACAACCGCCCTATCAGCAAGTGGAAAGAGTTCGGATTGCATAAAGGTGTGTTGAGAATCTAATTTTAACAAAGAGAATTCAATTATGGAAATTCATATAGGAAACCGTGTGGCCGAAATAGAACTGGTCAACAAGGAAGATAATAAGGTAGTGCTCACCATTGATGGAAAAACGTTTGAAGCAGACGTAGTGATGGCAGAAAACGGCACTTGCAACATCTTGATGGATGGACGCAGTTCGAACGCACAGCTGATTCGCCGTGATAACGGAAAAAGTTATAAAGTGAATACGCATTATAGCAGTTTCAATGTAGAAATAGTGGACAGCCAAGCGAAATATCTGCGTATGCGCAAGAAAGGGGAAGAAGAACAGAATGACTGTATCATTTCTCCGATGCCGGGCAAAGTAGTGAAAATACCTGTGGTAACCGGTCAGGAAATGAAAGCTGGAGATACCGCTATCGTTATCGAAGCCATGAAGATGCAAAGCAACTACAAAGTGACTTCAGACTGCCGCATTAAAGAAATTCTGGTTCAGGAAGGTGATAACATAACCGGCGACCAGACATTAATAACATTAGAACCGATTGCATAATATAAGAACGGATTGCATTATGGAAGAAATGAATAAAGCATACGCCACGTTCGAGGAACGTGACCGCATCGCTTCTCTTGGTGGAGGCGTTGATAAAATAGAGAAGCAACACGAAAGCGGTAAAATGACTGCTCGCGAACGTATCGACATGTTGCTCGATAAAGGTACTTTCGTTGAACTGGACAAGCTAATGGTTCACCGTTGTACGAACTACGGCATGGATAAAAACAAAATTCCGGGAGACGGTATCGTTTCAGGTTACGGAAAGGTGGACGGTCGCCAGGTATTTGTTTACGCATATGACTTTACCGTATATGGCGGTTCACTGTCTGCTTCCAATGCCAAAAAGATTGTAAAAGTACAACAACTTGCGTTGAAGAATGGTGCCCCGATTATCGCTTTGAATGATTCGGGCGGCGCACGTATTCAGGAAGGTATCGAAAGCCTTTCCGGTTATGCGGATATTTTCTATCAGAACACAATGGCCAGCGGTGTGATTCCACAGATTTCGGCCATTCTGGGTCCTTGTGCCGGAGGCGCTTGCTACTCTCCCGCCCTTACCGATTTCATCTTTATGGTGAAAGAAAAAAGTCACATGTTTGTAACTGGTCCGGATGTAGTAAAAACCGTGATTCATGAAGAAGTAAGCAAAGAAGAACTGGGTGGCGCAATGACGCATAGCAGCAAGAGCGGTGTGACGCATTTTATGTGCAACTCCGAAGAAGAACTGTTGATGAGCATCCGTGAACTGCTATCTTTCTTACCGCAGAATAATATGGATGAAGCCAGGAAACAACCTTGCGCTGACGAAACCAACCGCGAAGACGCTTCTCTGGATACGATCGTTCCGGTAGATCCGAACGTTCCGTATGATATGAAAGACATTATCGAACGTGTGGTAGACAACGGTTATTTCTTCGAAGTCATGCAGAACTTTGCAAAGAATATCATCATCGGCTTTGCCCGCATGGCAGGTCGTTCGGTAGGTATCGTAGCCAATCAGCCGGCTTATCTTGCCGGCGTTCTTGATATCGACGCCAGCGACAAAGCAAGTCGTTTTATCCGTTTCTGCGACTGTTTCAATATTCCATTGATTACATTCGAAGATGTTCCGGGGTTCCTTCCGGGATATACGCAGGAAAACAACGGTATCATCCGTCACGGTGCAAAAATAGTTTATGCGTTCGCAGAAGCTACTGTTCCCAAGCTGACCGTTATTACCCGCAAAGCTTACGGTGGCGCTTATATCGTAATGAACTCCAAGCAGACCGGAGCTGACGTGAACTTCGCATATCCCAGCGCAGAAATCGCAGTGATGGGTGCAGACGGAGCAATCAACATCCTTTTCCGTAAAGCTGACGAAGCAACAAAAACCAAAGAGCTAGAAGCTTACAAAGAGAAGTTTGCCACTCCCTATCAGGCTGCCGAACTGGGATATATTGACGAAATCATTTATCCGAGACAGACTCGCAAGCGTCTGATTCAGGCACTGGAAATGACGGAAAACAAGATGCAGACAAATCCGCCTAAGAAGCACGGTAATATGCCTTTATAACAACCAGATAAGGTGTGCACAAAGCACCCTCTCACAAAGACGGGCTTACATAGATTCTATGATATACTTTAGAATCTTTGTAAGCCCGTCTTATATGAATAAGTCTTTTATATGCACAAAAAAAACGGCACCTCGATTCACATCGCAGCACCGTCACAACACAAACACAAAATAAAACACGACAAAACTACTATGCAATCTTCCTGTCATGCCGGGGAGGCATACCTTGCTTGACTTATCTATATTCGCATACACACAAGAAGCTTTATCAGGCGATTTGCATAATAAATAACATACACTTCCGGATTTTGTTCATTGGATTGATGAGATTTATATCATGAAATGAGAAAAAAACAGAATAACCCGCCATATTTATCAAAAAAAACGGTACCCCGATTCACATCGCAGCACCGTCACAACACAAACACAAAATAAAACACGACAAAACTACTATGCAATCTTCCTGTCATGCCGGGGAGGCATATTCACTAGCCTATATATATTCACATACCTACAAGTAGCCATCAGGCGATTTGCATATATAAAACATTCAGATTTTTATTTTGTTCACGAAAGGAGAAGCAAAATTGTTATTTCTTCTCCTTGTAATCTTTCAGGAAGCCTTCCATCAACCATTTTGCGAGTGCCTGACGATTGGAATTCATCACCAACCGACGCTGATCGAACGTATTTTGGATATTACCCAACTCCACAAAAACGGAAGCGGGAGTGGTATGGGAAAGCACGTATAAGTTACGCCCGCTCACTGTGCCGGAAAAACCCCGATTAGGCTGATGCGTATCGTACTTTGACTCAAACGTATCTTTCATATTATTCGCCAATCGTTTGCTGTCTCCTTTTTTATTCGAATAATAGAAAAATACATCCGTTTGTTTTCCTTTACTACGGCTATCGATATGAATAAAAATCGCTCTGCAATAAGAGTGATTCTTACGGTCTTTCCGGTAAAGGGCATTTATTTTATCGCAACGTTGCTGAAGGCGTTGCACCTGATTCAAAGGAATAGCATCCCCCATACAAGTCTCACGTTTACTGTTCGACAGATACGAATCATCACGAATACCATCTTTGGCATCTTGAATGATGATATGCACTTCAGCTCCTTCCTGCATCAGGTTACGTGCCAGACGGAGCGCAATATCATAAGCGTATTCATCTTCATGCAGTTCGTATCTACCCACTTTTCCAATAGCTCCCGGATCGGGACCTCCATGTCCGCTGACCACATAGAAACAAGCACCGGCAAGACGGTTGGAAGTAACTTTCACATTAGCCAGTTGCTTTCCAAACAGAGGTTCGTTGATGGTGGTTCCTATTTTGGTCGATTTAGCTTTTGAAGATGATTGCTTTGTCCCTGTGCTTTCGGTAGTTATATTCTTGGCAGGAGTAGTTGTCGATTTCTTTACCGGAGGAATAACATAAGTCACGCCTACTTTAAGCACATTATTCTTTCCCAGCTTCTGCTTATTCAGCTCTATAAAATCGTCGTAATACTTCTTCGGAGAACGGTTGTGTCTCAACAGAAAAGAAGAGATACCCTCACCCGCCTTCGGAGTTGCCTTCTGCTGCGCCCAAAGAGTTGTGCCCGAAAAAAGAAAAGCTAAGAATAAAAGAATATAGAGTTTATTTTTCATAACTACATTAACTATCTCCTTCACAAGAGTATCATTTCACTCATAAACAGGGCAAAAATACAATTATTTTCCCTACTTTTGCAGCATTAAAACATTTTTTGAAATAAAACATTAAAACCCGATAACATTATGGCAAAACAATTCAAACCGGAAACCCTGTGTGTACAGGCAGGATGGACGCCTAAAAAAGGCGAACCACGCGTGTTGCCCATCTATCAAAGTACAACTTTCAAATACGATACCAGCGAGCAAATGGCCCGTCTGTTCGATTTGGAAGACAGTGGTTACTTTTATACCCGCCTGCAAAATCCAACGAATGACGCCGTTGCTGCTAAAATCGCCGCTCTTGAAGGTGGTGTAGCCGCTATGCTGACTTCCAGCGGTCAGGCAGCCAACTTCTATGCCATTTTTAATATCTGCCAAGCAGGAGATCACTTTGTCTGCTCTTCCGCCATTTATGGAGGTACGTTCAACCTGTTCGGAGTGACGATGAAGAAGCTCGGTATTGATGTGACTTTCATTAATCCGGATGCCAGCGAAGAAGAAATTTCTGCTGCTTTCAAACCGAATACAAAGGCTTTGTTTGGTGAAACAATTTCCAATCCTTCTCTGGAAGTGCTGGATATTGAAAAGTTCGCACGTATCGCACACAGTCACGGGGTTCCCTTGATTGTTGACAACACCTTCCCGACTCCCATCAACTGTCGCCCGTTTGAATGGGGAGCTGATATCGTAGTTCATTCTACTACCAAATATATGGACGGACACGCTACAAGCGTAGGTGGCTGTATCGTAGATAGCGGCAATTTTGACTGGGATGCTCATGCTGAAAAATTCCCGGGACTTTGTACTCCGGACGAGTCTTACCACGGGCTGACTTACACGAAAGCATTCGGCAAAGGTGCCTATATCACCAAAGCAACTGCACAACTGATGCGTGACCTCGGCAGCATCCAAAGTCCGCAAAACTCTTTCCTATTGAACCTGGGACTTGAGACACTGCACCTGCGCATGCCTCAACACTGCCGTAACGCACAGAAAGTGGCCGAATATCTTTCTAAAAATGAGAAAGTAGCTTGGGTAAACTATTGTGGTCTGCCGGACAACAAATATTACAGCCTGGCACAGAAATATATGCCGAATGGTTCTTGCGGGGTCATCTCCTTCGGGCTGAAAGGCGGACGTGATGTGTCTATCAAGTTTATGGATTCACTGGAATTCATCGCTATCGTTACTCACGTAGCTGATGCACGTAGTTGCGTGCTCCATCCAGCAAGCCATACTCACCGCCAGTTGACGGATGAGCAACTAATGGAAGCCGGTGTACGTCCGGACTTGATCCGTCTATCGGTAGGTATCGAAAATGCGGATGATATCATAGCTGATATCGAACAGGCTTTGAACGCATAACAATACCATAAAGGTATCAAATAATAAGAGAAGGCACAGGAAATCTTTCATTCCCGTGCCTTCTTATTTTATCACAAAAAATAGAAAACTTACTTGCTATAGGTAGAAAACTTGTTCTCTCCTAGAAGAAAAGTTCTTTTTCTCTTAGGGCAAACTAAAACCAGAACTTGCGGTTATAGTTTTCTTACCAACAAAGATACGTTTTCCTGCCAGGATAAGCAAGTTTAATCCCTATGAAAAGGAAGTTTGATTACGATTCAGTTACTATCACCGCTTCTTTACTTTATATCCTTTCAAGGTAAAACCGACTTCAAACAGATTCAAAAGAGCTATCCGAATACTATCTTCTAAAAAGAAAAGACTGTTTGATGTACCCTCACTTATGTAAACAGGGATTATCAAACAGTCCTTTCCTTCCGGATTATAATTCGTCTTTTTTCAGTGAAGCACGTTCATCGTTTCTCAACTTTATGGCATTTCAGCTTCCAGCTGGAATTTACGGCTTACTTTCATTAAGTTGATGGTGTAAGTGACTACGTTCTGCGCTTCCTGAACCATCGTGAGATATACCATGCTAACCCGGATGCTTCCTGATTGGCTTTGAATACGTTGCAGCTCCTTACGTTTCAATAGCGAAAGCTGTCCGTTGAGGTCGTTGGCACGACGGATTTCTTCTTCCAGATTGTTATACTCATTGTTTTCCATCTTCTTACGGCACTGCTGAATCAGATATGTAATATCTTCGGCAACATCACTAAATTCACCTTTCTGAATGGCATCCAATGGATTGAAATTGTTGTCGGTATGTTCCAGACAAGGTTCGCAAAGACGAGAAATACTGTAAACCAGTTCGCTGGCAAAGTCGTTGCCTTGATAGTAATAAAGTCCCTTTTCGAGTACGGTGTTGTTGTCGAGGCGGCACATGGCTACGGTGCCCGAACGTTTCATCTGTTTGACGAGCTGTTTCTCAAATTTAGTAGACCCCATAGCACGACGCAGTCCTCGAAGGTTTTCGTGAAGGAAGGAAGTGACAGTCAGTTCGAAGTTTGTTTCTGCATATTCCAGCACTTTGGAAAGTTCTTCACGGGTGTGCTTACGCATCAGTTGCAAAGCTTCAGTGCTGTCTGTGGCTTGCATAAGTTGCTTCAGAGTTTCGTTACCCTGTTCTTTCGCTTTGCGTTTCTTGTACATCACTTGGCTACGGATCAGGATAAATACAGCTATACCGATGAGTGCGATGATAGAGATATTTCCTCCATAATGAAGTACGAGGGCTACGAAGAAACAGATGGTGAAGGCAGCCCCGGCAGTGATGAACCAGCCACCGATGACGCTTAATACGCCGGTGATACGATAAACGGCAGAATCACGTCCCCAGGCACGGTCGGCCAAGGAGGTACCCATAGCTACCATGAAGGTTACGTAGGTGGTAGAAAGAGGAAGTTTCAGGGAGGTTCCCAAAGCGATAAGCAGACCAGCTAATACCAGGTTGACAGAAGCGCGGACAAGGTCGAAAGCTGCTCCGTCGGCAATGATAGCTTCGTCTTTGCGGAAGCGGGAATCAAACCATTCTTTGCTGCCACTCGGCATGATACGGGAGATTCCGTTGGCAAGTGTCATACTGATGCGGACTACTGTACGGGCAATCGGGGTACTTCCGAATGTTTCTTCTCCTTCATCTTGACGGGAAAGGTCGACAGATGTTTTAATTACGGCGTGTGCCTTTTTAGAAGTGCAAAGGGCATAGACCATAATGGCTCCGGCTCCAATCAGAAAATACCACGGGGTTTTGGCAGGTCCCAGCAGGGAAGTCATCAGGAAGCCATTCGGATTTCCTCCTCCGTTGGCGGTATAGTCCATAAAAGAGGAGAAGCCTGCGAGAGGAACACCGATGAAGTTGACAAGGTCATTACCAGCAAAAGCGAGAGCGAGAGCGAAGGTGCCCATCAATACAACTACTTTGAAAACGTTGATTTTCAGCCAGTGAAGGATTTGCATCAGTATGGTGAAGAATACAAAAAAAACGGTGATTAACATCAGTGTATTGTCTTGTATCCAGTGTTTGTTTTCGGGTGTCATGAAAGAACTGTCTTTCAGTCCTTTGATAAGCATGAAATAGATGATGGCGGTAGCGGCTACACCTCCGAAGAGGGCAATGCTGTATTTCATCTTTTTCGTATAGTTGAAAGTGAATATCACACGGGCCAGCCATTGTACGACCATTCCAAAGAAGAAAGCGATGGCGACGGATACGAAAATGGCCATAATGACGGAAAGGGCTTTGTCAGTGTTTATGAGGTCGCCCAAACCGAGGGTATCGCTATTATGTACTTTGATAAGTGAGAGGGCGAAGGTTCCTCCGAGTAGTTCGAAGACTAGTGAAACGGTAGTGGAAGTGGGCATACCCATGGAGTTGAATACGTCCAGCAATACTACGTCGGTCAGCATGACGGCTAACAGGATGCACATGATTTCGGCGAAGTAGAAGTGTTCGGGCTGGTAGATACCGTGCCGGGCTATGTCCATCATGCCATTGGATAGGGAGGCGCCAATAAATATGCCGATACCGGCTATGAAAAGAATGGTTTTAAACGAAGCGGCCTTGGCGCCTACCGCCGAGTTTAAGAAGTTGACTGCGTCATTACTGACTCCGACTATCAAATCGAAGACGGCAAGGACGAAGAGGAAGATGATAA